>JBQTJZ010000223.1:0-10683 GCA_052386615.1 Methylophilaceae bacterium | reverse complement strand
AGCGGGCTTTAAGCTGCTATACGAGCATGGCAACATCTTTATGTGCAAACCGGATAAATGTTGCGCGCGATCAAATCGCGCCATCGTTCAGGCAGGCATGATACAATAAATCGGCAAACACCGCATCAACGCGCTCCATTAGCGCGCTAATCACCCCTATATTTGCCATATAACCGGTACTAAACAATAAGGCGGCCGGCATGTTTACAAACTGTGCTAGCTTTTTTTCCAGCGCATCGTGGTAACGATGATGTCCGGTGATTAAATTTGACGCGCCACTGCCTACCCCAGCATCGCCCGTTGCAAGTTGCATGGTGGCAATTAACGCTGGATGATTCGCCAACCCTAGATAATCGTTGCTGCAAAAAGATAAATAGTGTCTATCATTTGCCACAATATGTTCCGCTTGCGGCGAATCCAATAGGCGACGATGGCGTGAAAGGCCATCGGTAATGCGTTGATTCAACTCGGTTTGTAGCTCAGCTAACATGCTTGCGCTTGCTTTGGTTAAAGCGGATGCATGCCAAGCTTGGCGAATAGTTTTTGATCAGTTTCCGCTTCCGGATTGCCAGTGGTTAGTAGCTTCTCACCATAAAAAATACTATTGGCACCGGCAATAAAACAAAGCGCCTGTATCCCTTCGTGCATCGTCTGCCGTCCGGCCGAAAGCCGCACAAAACTGGTCGGCATGGTGATGCGCGCAGCGGCAATAGTGCGCACAAATTCCAGCGGATCAAGCTCTTCTGTGCCGTGCAAGGGCGTGCCTTCCACTTGCGTCAGCAGGTTAATCGGCACACTTTCAGGCGGCTGGCTCAGGTTTGCCAACTGCGCCAACAGGCCAGCACGCTGGGGGCGCGTTTCGCCCATACCAATAATGCCGCCGCTACATACATGAATATCTGCCTCGCGTACGCGATCTAAGGTATCCAAACGGTCTTGATAAGTACGTGTGGTAATCACATCGCCATAAAACTCGGGCGCAGTATCCAAGTTATGGTTGTAATAATCCAAGCCAGCGTCTTTCAATTGTTCCGCCATACCTGGCTTTAACATACCAAGTGTCGCACAGGTTTCTAACCCCATCGCCTTCACCTCGCGCACCATATTAAGCACCGGGTCCAAATCGCGTTGTTTAGGGCTACGCCATGCAGCCCCCATGCAAAAACGGCTGGCGCCACTGGCTTTAGCCGCTTTGGCGGCAGCCAGTACTTCGTCTAACGGCATCAAGGGCTGGTCTTCCACGCTAGTATGGTAACGTGCCGCCTGTGGGCAATAGCCGCAATCCTCACTGCAACCGCCAGTTTTAATCGATAACAAGGTGCTAATTTGCACCGCGTTTGGGTCAAAGTGTTCGCGGTGAACGCTTTGCGCACGATGAATCAAGTCACTAAATGGCAACTCGAACAAAGCCACAATTTCAGCCACGCTCCAGCGATTCACCCCCTCAGTGCGGCAAGTGTTCTCTTTTTTTAATGCATCCAGGTTTATAATGCTTTGAACGGATGTTTCTGCTGTGTTTTCAAGCATGGTGTGCCTTTTAAGAATTGTTTTAATGATAGTAATCAATAAATTAAACACTGTAAAGTACAAATGACAATAAATATAAACAACTGGTTAAATAATAATCAAATGTTAAATTTTAGCCGCGTAGCTCAAGTTCTGTTTCAGCAGAACTGCCTGCTTTGCGCTGCGGCGGAAACCGATCATACTGGGTTATGTGCGCCGTGTTTAAGCGAGCTACCCTACGCGCCCACCACCAGCTGCCCGCAGTGTGGGCTTAACGCAAATGGGTTGGTATGTGGTAGCTGCATCAACGCTGCACCCGATTTCGATGCGACACATGCCGTGTTCACTTACGTCTTCCCCATCGATGCCATGATACAACGCTACAAATATGGTCATTTGCTACCATTGGGCCAATTATTTAGTCAGCACCTAGCACAAAAAGTTAGCGCCTCCAGTGTTGATCTTATTATCCCCATGCCTATGCACCCCACACGCTTAAAACAGCGCGGCTTTAACCAAGCGCTAGAAATAGCCAAAAGCTTAACCAAACATCAGGCCGAAAAGATCGATTACAAAAGCGTCATTCGCAGTAAGCTCACCCCGCCACAAGCCAGCCTGCCGCTAAAACAGCGGGTAAAAAATATTAAGGGTGCATTTAAAGTGAATACCGATTTAACTGGAAAGCGTATCGCCATTGTGGATGACGTGATGACCAGCGGCGCCAGCTTAAATGAACTTGCCAAAACCTTAAAAAAAGCAGGTGCTGCGCGTGTAGAATGCTGGGTCGTTGCGCGCACATTGCCACATACATAAGCAATTCGGTTAATATATTATGTATAAAATCAAATTAGTCTCAAATTCTCAAGATAAAACCCTTAGGTTTGAAAAAATCAAAAAGTAAGGACAAAAATATGAGCCAAGCAAGCAAGCAAATTTTACTTGCCCTTTAAGTAAAAACCAACTCTTTTATGGTGATAACTTAGATGTACTAAGGCGTAAGGTTGCTTCTGATAGTGTTGATTTATGCTATATCGACCCACCATTCAATTCCAAACGGAACTACTTCCAGATTTACAATAATATCGGTACCGATGGCGATAAGGCGCAAGCGCAAGCTTTTATGGACACTTGGGAATGGGGTGATGAAGCAATTGAAGGCTTTAACTACATTACCAATATTGCCAACTTACAAAATTGTAAATTAACCAATCAAACGGTAGAGTTAATCCGCGGTTTGCATAAAGTTTTGGGCGAGGGCGATTTGTTTGCTTACCTTGTCCACAAGACGCTACGTATCGTAGAAATTCACCGCGTTTTGAAACCTACTGGTAGTTTTTATTTACATTGCGACCCAACTGCATCGCATTATCTTAAGCTTGTTATAGATAGCGTGTTTTGTTCGCAAGGTGGCGATTTTATGAATGAAATTACATGGAAGAGAAGAACAAATACTGTTAAAGCAGTAACAAAAACTTTTTCCACAATTACTGACATCATTTTCTTTTATACAAAGTCTAAAAACTATACTTTCTCAATTCAATATAACGACTATCCTCAAGAGTATTTAAATCGATTTAAATATGAAGATACTTTTGGAAAATATAGATGGCAAACAATGGCAACATTTTCGAATGAGCGTTTAGAAACACTTAAATCAGAAAATAAACTTCGCATCTCAAAGAATGCAAAATACCCTGAATTTAAACAATATCTAAGTGAGTTAAAAGGCATTCCAACAACCAATTTTTGGGATGACATTGACATGTTAAATTCTCAATCTGCTGAGCGATTAGGATACCCAACACAAAAGCCCGAAGCTTTGCTAGAACGTATCATTAAAGCCAGTAGCAATGAAGGTGATGTAGTACTAGATGCCTATTGTGGATGTGGTACTACGGTTGCCGTGGCACAAAGACTAAATCGCAAATGGATAGGTATTGATATTACCTATCAAAGTATTAGCTTAATACTCAAACGGCTAGAAGATAGCTATCCTGATGAATGGCTTGCTATACAAGCTAATATTCATCTTGATGGTGTACCAAAAGACATTGAATCTGCAATTGCTCTAGCTAATCGCAAAGACGATAAAACGCGTAAAGAATTTGAAAAGTGGGCAGTGCTTACCTACTCTAACAATCAAGCGCGTATCAATGACAAAAAGGGCGCCGATGGCGGTGTTGATGGTATTGCCTACTTCCTAGTATCAAATACTGAAAATGGTAAAGCAATATTCCAAGTGAAGTCAGGCGGCGCTAACCGAGCAACGATAGCCACACTTAACAGCGATAGGCAACGCGAAAAAGCCGAAATTGGCATACTGATTACAATGGATAAACCAACCGCACCTATGCTTAAAGAGGTTGTGGCGGCTGGCAAGTATAAGCATCCACTACTTAATCGTGAAGATGACAGAATTCAAATCATAAGCATAGAAGAGATTTTGGAAGGCAAGCGCATAGATTTACCGATGGCTAGAATAGATATAATCAAAACTGCTGGGGAGGTCATTGATGACGAGAGGCAGCAAAGCCTGCTTTAAGTAAATGAATTCCCGCCTACGCAGGAATGACGAAGTAGTAGAATGGTAATTTTATTTAACCTCATCTCAGCACATGTTCCACATCGTATTATTTGAACCCGAAATTCCGCCTAACACGGGCAATATCATTCGCCTATGTGCCAATACTGGCGCGACTTTACATTTAATCGAGCCGCTAGGGTTTAAGCTGGAAGATAAGCAACTGAAGCGCGCAGGTTTGGATTATCACGAATATGCCAACTTAAAACTTTATAAAAATTGGGTAGAATTTAAGCTGGAGATGGCGGGCAAACGCATGTTTGCAATCACCACCAAAGGTAGCCAAAACTACGCAAAAGTACAATTTCAAGCGGACGATGTATTTGTGTTTGGCCCAGAAACACGCGGCTTGCCAGAAGAAATTCGCAATGAATTTACGCCTGATTTTAGGCTAAGGCTGCCAATGTTGCCTGATAGCCGTAGTTTAAATTTATCGAACAGCGCGGCCATATTGCTTTACGAGGCATGGCGACAGCTTGGTTTTAAGAATGGCCTATAAGGGCTATTAAGAAACTTTGCTTTATGCGCACAATTTATGTAGTGTATTAGCTCTTACAGGTTTGAGATAATAGAAGATAATTCTAGTGATTACTTTACCTAACCTAGCAATTCTGGACTTAATAATTGTAGCGATTATTTTGTTTGGCTTGTGCTTTTGGTTGGTTTCCTTAATATCTGAGGCTCGCCTTAAAAAAACTATCCAAAAAGAATCTGACGAATCGCTTTTTAGTCCACAATTTACATGCGTTGTATTTAGTGCCGGTAATAATGCTTGCACAAGCGCACTTGCCTATCAAACCAAACCCATATTGATTAGTAGCGCGCCTGAATTGCCTTTACTAGGATGCAGTGCAAAAAATTGTAGCTGTAGTCTAGTGAAATATGATGATAGACGCACAGGAAAAGACAGAAGAGATATGGAGATTCTTGATAAAGAAAGGAAGGCAACCTATGCCAATAAACGCTTGCTTAAAGACCGCAGAAGAGCATCTATAAGAGAATTTTTACTGCCTAAGTACCGAACTTTTATTTAATTACAAGAGCGGCTAACAGATAAGCGCTGCGCTGTTCGGCGATGTTGGTTTTTAAACGCCATCGGCTTTTTGTGAACGTCCGAGCAAATCCATTACCGCATCTTTTGCCGATTTGCCATGAGTGAGCGCCTGATTCACCTCAAAGGTAATCGGCATATCGATGCCCATAGCATCTGCGCGGCGAATCACTTCACGCGCGGTATTTACGCCTTCCGCCACATGACCTAACCCTTGTAGAATGTCTTCCAGCGCTTTGCCAGAAGCAAGTTGTAGCCCCACTTCGCGGTTGCGTGAGTATTGCCCAGTACAGGTGAGTATCAAATCGCCCGCGCCAGCCAAGCCCATAAAGGTCTCGTTTTTTGCGCCTAGCGCTACCCCAAAACGGGTAATTTCGGCTAAGCCACGGGTAATCATGGCGGCACGCGCATTGTTGCCAAAACCCATGCCATCGGAAATACCTGCGGCAATCGCCATCACATTCTTGAGTGCGCCCCCAACAGAAACACCAGTAACATCTGTACTGTTATACACGCGTAAATTTTTTCCATGGATTAAATTTGCCGCGGTTAAGGCAAAATCGGCATCGTTGGCCGCTAGAGTCACTGCGGTTGGTAGTCCACGCACCAACTCTGCCGCAAAGCTTGGTCCTGAAAGTGCGCCGAATTGGTGGTTTTCGCCTAACTCTTCAAGCGCTACTTCATGCGGCAATTCAGCCGATTGTGGCTCTAGTCCTTTGTGTGCCCAAATAATAGGTTGTGAACATGTTAGTTTTTTAAGTGCTGCCAACGTACCGCGAAAACCTGCGGTTGGCACCACCGACAAAATCAAATCCGCGCTTTGTATAGCAGTAGCCAGATCATCTTCCACTTGCAAATTATCGCTAAATTTGAAATCGCCTAAATAGAGCGGATTGGCACGTGCCTTGCGCATACCCGATACGTGGCCGCTATTGCGCGCCCAAAGACATACCTGATGCTGATGGCTGATGTGCATTGCCAGCGCCGTACCCCAGGCGCCAGCGCCAAGCACGGCTACTTTAGCCATTAATTAGCGCCCCACACATCACTCGCTTGCACATAACCGCTAATTCCGTCACGGTGTTTTACTTTAACCCAGCCCTGCTTGATAGTTGGCGATAACAATTCCAGCACTACATCTTTTTCCACCGTTGCCAGCAAGCTAGAGCTACCATCTTCCGCCGATTTAAGCTCTGTTTTAGTGGTGACCAGCACAGTACGCTTACTGTTGAGATGCTTACTTTCCACCCAGCTTAGGCCACCGAGCTGATCGCGCACTTTTAACCAAGTACCCAAATTCACAATAATTTCGACTGGGTAACCTTGCTGCAAAATATAAATTTTGCTTGCCTCGGCAGATGGGGCATCAAACATGACCGCTTTGGGCGGCGCAATTGAGCGAAACTCTAATGCCAGAACCGAATGAGATACAGCCAAACTTAACAGCATTAAGCCTGGCAACCCGATTAACTTTAGATGCTTGGTCTGCATGGAGTTAAGTCGCTAAATGCTAATTTGGTGCGCCTGAAGCTTGTGTTTTTTGTTGCATGTACAAAGCCTCAAAATTAATCGGGCTGAGTAACACTGGCGCAAACCCTGCGCGCGTGACTAAATCAGAAACGGCTTCACGTGCATATGGGAATAAAATATTAGGGCAGGTAACCGCTACAATCATTTCCAGATTTTCATCTGGAATGTTACGAATAGCAAACACGCCTGCTTGAACAACTTCGACCAGAAATGCGGTATTTTCACCAATTTTTGCGGTGACCGTCACCTTAATGGCCACTTCAAAAATACCTGTGTCTAATTTTTGTGCGTTATTGCCAAGCTCTACATTAATTTGTGGCGCTGTGCGTTCGGTAAATACTTGTGGGGCATTCGGCACTTCTAATGAAGCGTCTTTGACATATAACTTCTCGATAGCGAAACCTGGTTGCGTACTTTGTTCTGCTTGTTTATCGTTGCTTGCTGCCGCCTCGTTTGACGTAGCTTTATTTTCTTTAGCCATTTAATTTCCTAATTTTTGCGGGGTTGTTCAATGTGGGTTTTAAGCCATTGCGCATTTTAGCGTTTTATCTACGTTTAATCAGCAAAAATTAAGCTTAATACCCCAAATATTCATCCGCAAGCAAGCACGCTAGCTCACCACGCAACTCCAGGGCACGCAGTTCCTCGAAACCACCAATATGCTGGTCATTAATATAAATCTGCGGTACGGTGCGCCGCCCGGTTTTTTCCATCATTGCCCTACGTTGCTCGGGCTGTAAATCCACACGAATTTTATCAATGTGCTTCACCCCCCTTGCTACCAGCAAACGTTCCGCATTGATACAATACGGACAAATAGCGGTGCTATACATCACAATTTTAGCCATTAGGCTAGCTCTTCACCAGCGGCATTTTCGCTTCTAGCCAGCCATTCAAGCCACCTTGCAGATGATGAATTTGCGTAAATTGCTGCCCTTGCAACAGCGCGCACGCTTTTTTAGCACGCATGCCTTGCTGGCAGTGCACGATAATGGGTTTACCTTTCACTTTTTCAAGTTCTTTCATTCGGTTGGCAAGCTCTGCAACTGGAATATGTTTCGCCCCTTGAATGTGCCCGCTTGTAAATTCCGCCTCATCGCGCACATCCAAAACCAACGCTTTAGAACGATTCATCAGCACGACAGCCTCTGTAGGTGAAATATTGGGTACGCCGCCCGCCCCGCGACCCAGCAATGGCCATAGCAAAGCCAAGCCAGAGCCAATCGCTAAGCCAATATAAATTGCGTTATTGCTAATAAAGTCCAAAATAATTCCTTTTTAGTTGCATGTTGTTAAATGCGGTTATTGAGCGCAATTTCAATCCCTATACGGCCGATTTTATACGCTATTTAATGCCTTTTTGAATGTCCAGCCATTATAATAGAACTGTGCAATAATATTTTAGAGATTGATCATGCAACCCACCCCGGTTATTTTGTTAATTTTAGATGGTTTTGGCTATCGCGAAGATACGCAAGACAATGCCATTGCACTCGCTAAAACACCTAATCTAGATACGCTTAAAAACCAATATCCCCACACACTCATCAACGCTTCCGAACATTATGTAGGCTTACCGGATGGCCAAATGGGCAACTCCGAAGTCGGACATTTGAACATTGGCGCAGGGCGTGTTGTATTTCAGGATTTTGAACGTATCAACAACAGTATTGCCAGTGGCGAGTTTTTTAAGCACGTTGAATTAATTCAAGCATTTCAGCAACTTAAAGCAAAAAATAAGGCGCTGCACATTTTTGGGCTATTGTCGGATGGCGGTGTACATAGCCATCAAAATCATATTCATGCCCTGCTCGAAATGGCAACACAACACGGCTTAAGCAAGGTGTATGTGCATGCGTTTTTAGATGGTCGGGACACACCTCCCATTAGCGCCGTACCTTATATCGCAGCTCTCGAAGATAAAATTAAGGCGCTTAAGGTAGGCAAAATTGCGAGCATCAGCGGCCGCTTTTATGCTATGGATCGCGATAAACGCTGGGAACGCGTGGAAACAGCTTATGCCATGATTACAGAAGGCATGGGCGTGTTTAACGAAGCCACCGCAAGTGAAGCGCTGCATAATGCCTATGCGCGCGGCGAAAATGACGAGTTTGTACAATGTACCGTCATCCGCCAGCCCCAAGAGCCTGCATTGCACCTAGAAGATGGCGATTGTGTGGTGTTTATGAATTTCCGCAGCGATCGCGGTCGTCAGCTCACCCATGCTTTGCTGGCGGAAGAGTTTGATGGTTTTCACCGTCGTCACGTGCCCAAGCTTTCCGCCTATTTTACCCTCACTCAATACGACCAGAAAGAAACCAAAGCCAGGCCTGTTTTTGCACCCTCTATGGTTAAAAACACCTTTGGTGAGCATTTACAGAACTTAGGTTTAACGCAATTAAGAATTGCCGAAACCGAGAAATATCCGCACGTCACTTTCTTTTTTAACGGTGGCGAAGAAACGGTATTTAAAGGCGAAGATCGTATTTTAGTACCTTCCCCCAAAGTAACTACCTATGATTTGCAACCAGAAATGAATGCAGCTGAAGTGACCGAGAAATTGGTTGAGGCCATTAAAAGTAAAAAATACCATGCCATTATTTGTAACTTCGCCAACTGCGATATGGTAGGCCATTCTGGTATTTTGCAGGCAGCGATTAAGGCAGTAGAAACCCTTGATGTTTGTATTGGACATGTGGTGAATGCCATGCAAAGCATCGGTGGCGAGGTGATTATCACCGCAGATCACGGTAATGCTGAGATGATGCGCGATTACGAACACAACCAGCCGCATACACAACACACGACTAATCTGGTGCCGATGATATACGTAGGGCGCAAGGCAAAACTAGCGTCTGACGGCACACTATCTGATCTTGCGCCTACTCTACTGCACATGATGGGCGTGGCGCAGCCTGCAGAGATGACCGGTAAAAGCTTGGTTAGATTTGAAGTCTGATTTTAATGGTAAAAGTGTTATCAGCTACTTACTTACCCATTTTTTTTGCGTTATTACTTTGCTCTGCGAATGTAGCGTTTTCCGCAAAAAAGATTGATGCAGCGAAGGAAGATTTAAGCGATATCAAACAAAAAATTCATACGCTGAAGAAAGAGCTGGATAGCTCGCAAGAAGCCCATCATGACGTAGTCGATGCACTCAAAGAATCCGAAACTGCTATTAGCTTAGCCAATCAGAAACTGCGTGAAATCACTAAAAAACAAAACCAAAACCAAAATACGCTTACAAAACTTAAAGAACAATCCCTCAGCCTTAACGAAGATTTAGCCCGCCAACAAAAACAATTGAGCACCCTAATGTATCAACAATACGCGCAGGGAGATCAAAGCTACACACAGCTTATTCTACAAAACAAAAATCCGAATCAAATCGCACGCGATATCCAATATCAATCGTATATTGCAAAAGCACACGCCAAGCTAATCAATGACATGCAGTTAAATTTAAGCCAAGTGAAAAAACTCAATCGGCAAACAACGGTGGCACTACAAAAAGTAGTAGATTTAAAGACCAAACAAGAGAGCGAACGCAAAACGCTTGAGCAGCAAAAGCGCGAAAAAGCCAAAGTATTAAAAACGCTTGCTAAACAAATTGCAGCACAACGCAACCAGATTAAAAAACTCACCCGCGACGAAAAAAACTTATCTAATTTGGTCGAAAGGTTGGCGCGCATCGTGCCCAAACTGGCGAAGAAGAAAACAACGTCTCAGCAAAATGCAAGCAAAAAAGCGGCTGGGGCTACCGTTAAAAACGAAGCCACTCCAGACAATAGCTATGCTGGGGTTAATTTTTCCTCGCTTAAGGGAAAGCTTAAGTTACCAGTACGTGGCGAGCTCACCAATCGCTTTGGTAGCACACGTGCTGACAGCGGGGTTTCTTGGAAAGGCCTATTTATTCGGGCAAATGAAGGGGCAGATGTTAAATCGGTTGCGAGCGGGCAAGTCGTTTTTGCAGACTGGATGCGCGGCTTTGGCAATTTGATTATTGTGGATCACG
>JBQTJZ010000222.1:0-4674 GCA_052386615.1 Methylophilaceae bacterium | reverse complement strand
TTAAAATGGATTTACTTGGTGATGTTATTGATGTTTGCTTTCAATACGCCTGGCGAGCATGTCCATGGCTGGCCATTCAGCCTGAGTCCAACCCACGAGGGATTGCTTATTGGCTTCACACAAATATTACGTATTACCATTGTGCTCGCAGTTTTGTCATTGATATTAGCAGTTAATACGAAGCAACAACTGATTGCCGGATTTTATTATTTACTTTTACCGTTAAAGTTTTTCGGCTTAGATGTAGAGCGTTTTGCCGCTAGGCTATGGCTAACATTGCACTATGCAGAAATAGAAAGACCTAAGCTTACTAAAACTGATTTTTCGAATAACTTAGCGCGAAGTCTGGGCGAAATTTTTAATAGGGCCCAGCACGAAGAAATAGTGATTATCCTAGAAAAGCCTGTTCACACATGGCTAGACTATTTACTAATCATATTGATGCTGGCATTCCTTAGTCTAGCGACATTCAGGAATTTCGCATAAATGCGTATTGCGCTTGGTATTGAATATGACGGAGCAAATTTTTGTGGTTGGCAAAGCCAGCCCAATTGTTGTGGCGTGCAGGATGTATTAGAGCTTGCCATAAAAGCAATTGCCGGTCACGGTGTGCGGGTTCATGCAGCTGGCCGCACCGATAGTGGCGTTCATGCGATGATGCAGGTGGTACATTTTGATATCATGGTGAATCGGCCCGAAACTGCCTGGGTGCGTGGCGTCAATGCTTTTTTGCCGGAGACAGTTCGTGTGCTTTGGTCAAAAATTGTAGATGAAAAAATAGGACAAGACCTCTTTCATGCACGGTTTTCGGCAGTCCGTCGTAGCTATCAGTATCTACTGGTAAACGCCCCGGTGGCCCCCGCTATTTTGGCAAGTAAAGCGGGCTGGTATCATTTGCCACTGGATGTTGCCGCTATGCGTGAGGCAGCAAAATACTTGTTGGGTGAACACGACTTTAGTGCATTTCGGGCAAGTGAATGCCAAGCTAAATCACCGATTAAAACCTTGTATGAATCCGACATTGAGTACGTTGGCAACAAAATCGTATTTCATTTTTCTGCCAATGCGTTCTTGCAACACCAAGTGAGAAATATGGTGGGCGCATTAGTCTATGTGGGTAATGGAAAAAATCCGCCACAATCGATTAAGCGCTTATTAGCCAGTCAAAACCGCTCGCTTTCGCCACCTACATTTTCGGCTTCTGGCTTGTATTTAACTGGGGTTGAATATGATAAACAATGGAATTTTCCGTGCACCCATTGCCAGATTGACAAGGGTTTTCTCTGTTATCCAATTTGCGAATTTGTGACACAGCGTGAACTTTAAGATAGGCTTATGCTTTATTCAAAACCGATGCTAAAAATGCGAACTCGTGTAAAAATTTGTGGGATTACCCGTGTAGAAGATGCGCTTAACGCCGTGCGTTATGGGGCAGATGCCATTGGGTTAGTGTTCTATGCGTCTAGCCCACGGCATGTAACGATGGATACCGCAAAAGCGATTGTGGCTAGCTTGCCTCCGTTCGTGAGTGCGGTTGGATTGTTTGTGAATGCATCAAACAGTGAAATAAATAACGTCTTATCGCAAGTGCGTTTGGATGCTTTGCAATTTCATGGCGACGAAATGGCGTCGGATTGCGAGCAATTAAGTTTGCCTTATTTCAAGGCAATTCGCGTCAAGCCTGACACAAATTTGTTACAATGTGCGCAGGAGTTTAATAGCGCAAGCGCTTTGTTGTTAGATGCTTATTCTGAACTTGCTATAGGAGGTACGGGGCAGGTGTTTGACTGGAGTTTAATCCCTCTTCATTTGCCCAAGCCAGTTATTCTAGCGGGAGGGTTAACTGCAGAAAATGTCGGTTATGCTATCGAACGGGTAAAACCTTATGCCGTAGATGTAAGTGGTGGTGTGGAGCAAAGTAAAGGTATAAAGGATGTCGCTAAAATAAGTGCTTTTATGCAGGCAGTGGAGAGACTTAGGAGTTGAAGATGCAGTTATATGATATGCCCGATGAGCGCGGTCATTTTGGACAGTTTGGCGGCACTTTCGTGGCAGAGACCTTGATTGAGGCCTTGGAAGAGTTACGTTTGATGTACGAAAAGTATCGTTTTGATGCAGAATTTTTAGCTGAGTATGCATACGATTTAAAGCATTTTGTCGGTCGTCCCAGCCCGATATATCATGCAGAACGTTGGTCTGATAAAGTAGGCGGCGCACAGATTTACCTTAAACGTGAAGACTTGAACCATACGGGGGCACACAAGGTAAATAACACAATTGGACAGGCTTTATTAGCCAAGCGTATGGGAAAGCCACGTGTAATCGCTGAAACTGGCGCGGGTCAGCATGGCGTTGCAACAGCAACGATTGCTGCACGATTGGGCTTGGAGTGCGTCGTATATATGGGCAGTGAAGACGTAAAACGTCAGGCACCCAATGTGTTTAGAATGAAGCTACTGGGAGCGACTGTAGTGCCCGTGGAAAGCGGTTCTAAAACGCTTAAGGATGCGCTTAATGAAGCAATGCGTGACTGGGTGACCAACATCTCCAACACTTTTTATATTATTGGCACAGTGGCCGGCCCACATCCTTATCCTATGATGGTGCGAGATTTTCAAGCGATTATCGGCATTGAGGCTAAACAGCAGATGCAAGAGATGGTAGGTCGCCAGCCTGACGCCATCGTTGCTTGCGTAGGTGGCGGGTCAAATGCGATGGGTATTTTCTATCCTTATATCGACGTGCCTAATGTGCGATTAATCGGTGTTGAGGCTGCGGGGCATGGGTTAGATACTGGGAGGCATGCTGCGCCATTGACCGCGAACAGCCCAATTGGTGTGCTGCATGGCAATCGTACATATTTGATGCAAGACGCAGACGGAAATATTATTGAAACGCATTCGATCTCAGCGGGGTTGGATTACCCTGGGGTTGGTCCAGAGCATGCATGGTTAAAAGATATCAAGCGTGCTGAGTATGTAGCCATTACCGATGATGAGGCGATGGCAGCATTTCATAATTTATGTCGCACAGAAGGCATTATTCCCGCATTAGAATCCAGTCATGCACTGGCATATGCAGAGAAGATGGCACGTGCCATGCGCAAAGACGAAATTGTGTTAGTTAATCTCTCGGGGCGGGGCGACAAAGATATTAATACAGTCGCTAAGCTTGCTCATATTTCATTATAAACAGCTCAGTTAAAACTTCATGTCTCGTATTCAATCTACTTTTGCTCGCCTTAAAGCTAACAACAAAAAAGCACTTATTCCCTACATTACTGCGGGTGATCCGCATCCCAAATATACCGTTGACCTGCTACATGTATTGGTCAAAAATGGGGCAGACATGATCGAGCTGGGCGTACCTTTCTCGGATCCGATGGCAGATGGTCCGGTGATTCAGCGTGCCAGTGAGCGCGCCTTGGTGCATAAGGTAGGGTTACGTCACGTGCTGGCGCTAGTGCAGGAGTTTCGGACGAAAGATACAAAAACACCTGTTATATTAATGGGTTACGCAAACCCAATTGAAGCGATGGGTGTGGAAGTATTTACTACTTTGGCGAGAGAAGCAGGGGTAGACGGCGTGTTGACAGTCGATTATCCGCCAGAAGAATGCGAAGACTTTATTCAAGCGCTGAAAGCCAACGGTATAGATAGTATTTTTTTGCTTTCACCTACCACTGAGCCTGCCCGTATTGATTTAATTGTGAATCAAGCCACTGGTTTTTTGTACTATGTGTCACTAAAGGGTGTGACGGGTGCGGCCAATCTGGACATAGAAGAAGTCAAAACTCGTGTAAAAGAGATTCGGTATAAAACGCATTTACCGGTAGGGGTTGGTTTCGGAGTAAAAGATGCAGCCACGGCAAAATTAGTAGCGGAATTTGCCGATGCAGTAGTGGTAGGTAGCCGTATGGTAGTGACCATTGAAAATTCGACCGAAGAAACGCTGATTCAAAATGTGAGTAAGCTGATGCAAGAATTACGTAGTGCGATTGATTGAAGAGACTGGAGCAAATATGAGCTGGTTAGATAAAATTCCGCAAAAAATCAAACATGTTGTGGGCACTGTGCAGAAGCGAAATGTACCAGAAGGTTTGTGGAGTAAATGTGATTCCTGCCAAACGGTACTTTATAAAACTGACTTGGAAATCAACCTAGAAGTCTGCCCAAAATGTAATCATCACAATCGTATTTCTGCGCGAGGCCGCATCAATTGTCTACTTGATACTGATAAACGTGTTGAGGTGGGTGCGAACGTGCAGCCAGTGGATGCACTTAAGTTTAAAGATAGTAAAAGCTACGCAGACCGCATGAAAGCGGCACAGAAAGAGGTAGGGGAGCAAGATGCGCTTATCGTAATGCAAGGCACTATTTTGAACAAACCAGCGGTAGTGGCAGCATTCGAGTTCAAGTTCATGGGGGGCTCGATGGGTTCTGTGGTTGGCGAGCGTTTTGTGCGCGGCGTGAACACAGCGATTAAACATCAAGCGCCCTTTATCTGCATTTCTGCCAGCGGTGGTGCGCGTATGCAAGAAGGTTTGTTATCATTGATGCAAATGGCAAAAACGAGCGCAGCGCTCACTAAGCTATCTGAAGCAAAACTGCCTTTTATTTCGATATTAACTGACCCGACCATGGGAGGGGTATCGGCTAGCTTTGCCATGCTCGG
>JBQTJZ010000221.1:0-4404 GCA_052386615.1 Methylophilaceae bacterium | reverse complement strand
CGCGAATGTGAAGTGGTTATGGCAGATGTTATGTCGAGTACACTTGCGCACAGTACAATTGAGTCGACTGGGCAACGAGATAAGCCAAGGAGCAATAGGGAATATGCGGGCAGCTTTCCTGCAACGCGATAATCTCTGGCATCGAAATGAAATCCAGAATGCCTATCTTGCCGCGATCAAATCTGCTAAATCAGAAATTTTTATTGCTAATGCTTATTTTTTGCCGGGTCTGAGGTTTCGCCATGCATTGCGCGATGCGGCTGTGCGAGGTGTGCGTGTAACGCTGCTTTTACAGGGCAGGGTTGAATATGTCTTACTCGATTTTGCATCGCATGCACTTTACCGAGCACTATTGAAGCAAGGCATAAAGATTTACGAATATCACAAAAGTTATATGCATAGCAAAGTAGCTGTCATTGATGATAGATGGGCAATGGTGGGGTCTTCAAATATCGATCCATTTAGTCTACTAATGTCACGAGAAGCCAATGTTGCCATCAGAGACACGAATTTTTGTCGCGAATTGAGAGAGGACTTACAAAACTCAATTGCACAAGGCGCAAACTTGGTTAGCCTAGAGGAGTGGGAACATAAAAACTATTTTAAGCGTTTCTTGTCTTGGCTGGTTTACGGTATGGTCCGACTGATGATGGGTATGATTGGCTACGCCAATAAATATTGATATGCTTAAAGTTGTTCTTTTTGGGTGGCTCATTTTTATTTCGCCAAATGTTTCTTCTGAAACGAATGCTAAAGTCATGGTGCTGGATTTCCAGTTGAACGACCTTACCGATTTACCCAATGCGCCAGAGGAATTGGCGCGTATTGCGTATCTATCGACGATATTTAAGCAAAAAATTGCTGATAGCGGAATCAGTGTTATTTCAGCGAATGACCAGCTCAAAAGAGAGCTACCTACAAATTCTGCTACTTATCTGTTCGATCAGCCCGCGCTTGCTGCAAAACTGGCAGAGGACAGTGGTGCAGATTTTCTGATTATGGGAGTGGCACTAAAACCCACTTATCTTTTTGTTTATCCAAGGGTATTGGTCGTGGATATTAAAACCCGCAAGGTGATATACGCTACCTATAGTCAATTGGAAAGTTCTTGGTTGGACAAAAATACCACGATGCGAACGGCGAATATGCTAGCGGACAGGGTGAACGATAAACTCAAAGAGCTTGATGTGAATAGTCAGCTAGAGTGAGTGAAGGTCATTTCGATGACGGTAATTTTTGATGAGTGATTAAATGGCGAACGAAAGAATAGTACCTAAATTAAGCGGGATACACCAACCAAAGCGTTCATTCTAGCTTTATCATTGAATTTATTGATTATTTTTTTACTGATTGCGCTTGCTTGATACTACAAAAAACAAGCTTTTGGCGTCCCCACGGGGATTCGAACCCCGGTCGCCTCCGTGAAAGGGAGGTGTCCTAGGCCTCTAGACGATGGGGACCTAAGAAATAAACTTCATGCTGTATTTTACTACAACCAGACCTTAAAAACTAAGCGTTTTTGGTGGAGGTAAGCGGGATCGAACCGCTGACCTCTTGCATGCCATGCAAGCGCTCTCCCAGCTGAGCTATACCCCCGTTACTTCCGGCTAAATTGAATCAGTGTCAATTCAGCGAAGGCGCAATATTAAAGATGGGTAAGCCGATTGTCAATCACTTTCTGCAGTCTGCACTGCCTATCCACGCATATTGGATGGCGATTCAAATGACAATAAATCTACCTTGGTTTGAGATTGCCAGCCTGCTTTACGATGTTCAGCTGCCACATTGGTGAAAATGCCTCCGCGCACGTAAAATTTGGCAATGATGCGCATATAATTGGGCTGAGTTGCAGTGATCAAGTCATCTAAAATCTGGTTGGTTACTGCTTCATGAAAGCAACCTTCATCACGAAAAGACCACATATACAGTTTCAAGCTTTTTAACTCGATGCATAGTTGGTCTGGGATGTAATCCAAAACAATAAGCGCAAAATCAGGTTGTCCGGTTTTTGGGCATAAGCAAGTAAATTCGGGAATTTCCATATGAATATGAAAATCACGCTGTGGATTTGGATTAGCAAAAGTTTCTAATTGTTTGCTTGGTTGTGCGGTAGGTTTTCCGCCTAAAGTTTGTGTATTCATGGCTTGAATGCGCATTTTGGCTTTAAAAAACGTTATTATAACGCTTAAAATTAAAACGATATTTTCAATTCAATTAGTTTCTTATTCATTTTGCGTTTAACTCATTTAAAACTTGCCGGTTTCAAGTCGTTTGTAGATCCAATCACTATCCACTTGCATGGTCAGCGCGTTGGGGTAGTAGGCCCCAATGGGTGCGGCAAATCTAATGTGATGGAATCAGTGCGCTGGGTGCTGGGGGAATCATCAGCCAAAGAAATGCGCGCCGATGCCATGGATGCGGTGATTTTTAATGGTTCAGCGAATCGGAAACCAATCTCCAGGGCCAGTGTAGAACTGGTATTTGATAATAACCTAGGCGGCGCTAATGGCGAATGGAGCCAATACGCGGAGATTGCCGTTAAGCGTGTGATTGAGCGCGAAAAAGGCTCTATCTATTATATTAATAATACCGTAGTACGCCGTCGTGATGTGGCAGATCTGTTCTTAGGCACGGGGCTGGGCGGACGGGCTTATGCCATCATTGGACAAAATACCATTTCACGTATTGTAGAAGCCAAGCCTGAAGAATTGCGTGTATTTTTAGAAGAAGCGGCGGGCATTAGCAAATATAAAGAGCGCCGCCGCGAGACGGAATTAAGATTGCGTGATACACGTGAAAATCTTACTAGGGTGGAGGATATTTGCCGAGAACTGCAAAAGCAAATTACTAGGCTTGAATCACAAGCTGCCGTCGCACAACAATATCATACCTTGCGGAGCACATTAAAACTGGCAGAGGGACAGCTATGGTTGCTTAAAAAGCGGGATGCAAGCCGTGCCTGGGAAAAAGCTAAAATTTATGTAGAAAAATGTGCCAATCAGCTTGAAGCACAGATGGCTGAATTGCGCAAAAGCGAAGCAAACGTAGAAACTTGCCGCCAAACTTTTTATGCGGCCAGCGAAGCTATTAACACGGAGCAAGCCGCATATTATGAGGCAAATGCTGAAGTGGCAAACTTGGAAAACCAAGTGAAGCAGCATGCTGAAGCGCGTGAACGTATGGCGCAGCAATTGCAGCAATTAGGCCTCTCGCTAGAGCGTAATGAGCTACTCAATCTAGATGCTCAGCAGAAATCGTCACAATTAAGTGAAGAGTTAATTGCTGCCACACAAGCTGAACAGCATGCAAAAACGACGCTAGATGAAATAAGATCCGCCCTTCCAGAAAAAGAAACGGCACTTAGAATAGCGATTGAAATTGTACAAAAAAGTCAACTGGCGCTCACTGAGGCAAGCCAGTGTACTCAAATTGAAAGTAACCATATTCAGTACTTAAATCAATCCATCAATGAAAACGCACAGCGTATTCAACGTCTAGAAGCTGATTTAAGTCGTTTATTACCACCGGATCAATCGCAGCTAAAAATCAATGAAGCGAGAACACAACAAACGCAGCATGATATCTCCAACATGGAGAAAACTCTTCAACAGCTACGCACTGAAGAGAATGCTTTGCATATACAAATAACGCAGTTACGTGAGCAACACAACGATGCACAGCGTGCCTTACATCAGGCAGAAGCGGAGAAGCATTCTCTTCAGCAAATGTTGCAGTCAGTCAGCTCAGATGGTCAGTTAAGCGAATGGCTGAATCAGCAAGGGTTAAAGAGCAATGCGAGATTATGGGAAAAAATCAAGATTAATGAGGCTTGGAGTGTTGCATTAGAGGCTGCGCTTGACATAAAGCTGAATGCATTGATTTCAACGCAATCGACTTTGCAACCACTCGAAAAAAATCGTCCACCCAGCGCGCTAGTGTTAGGGTTTACCGATGGACATTTAACCACTCAAGCCTTGAGTGCAAGTGGCAATTTAACCGCTTTATTTAGCGTGATTAAAGACTGCCCAGCAAATTTGCAAGCCATTTTGCAAGACTGGTTGCAAGGAGTCTATTTGTTAGAGGATGGTGTCGATATTAGTCATGCAATTTCCACACTCCAATTAGGTGAAAAACTGGTAAATAGAGAGGGGGATATTTATAGTCGCCACAGCGTTACCTATCATGGTGAAAACGCCAGCCTACATGGCATTATCGAACGTCAGCAACGTTATGAAGCATTACAAAAAAGATTGCCACGCTTGCAAAGTGCTTTAGCGTCGAGTCTTAGTGCGCTTACTGAGGCAGAAAACCAGTTACAGCAAGTGCGACAACAGCAGCTTCAACAGAGCCAACAGCTGAAGTCCTTAGCCGGTACTTTGTATCAATATCAGCTTGAGCTTTCTA
>JBQTJZ010000220.1:0-6689 GCA_052386615.1 Methylophilaceae bacterium | reverse complement strand
TTACTCGATGCTAGTCGTGAGCGATGTGACTACCTGTTCTCGATTAATTTATCTGGTACCTCACTTGGTGATAAAAGTTTTCTGGCTTATATCCGTGAGCAATTTGCGCTTCATGCGGTGCCGCCGCAGTCAATCTGTTTCGAAATTACTGAAACAGCGGCTATTGTTAATTTGAAAGGCACGATTGGTCTTTTAGCAGCATTAAGAAAGTTGGGCTGCAAATTTGCGCTAGACGATTTTGGTAGCGGCATGTCATCGTTTATGTACTTGAAAAATTTTGAAGTTGATTATTTGAAAATTGATGGCTCATTTATTAAAGAAATGCACGAAAATAAAATTGATCATGCCATGGTGCGTTCTATTCATAGCGTTGCAGAGGCTATGAATATTTTGACAGTGGCCGAGTTTGTCGAAAATGATGAGATATTAAAAGAACTAAAAACAATAGGCATACATTATGGTCAAGGGATGCATTTGGGAGAACCGGTGGAGTTAAACAAGTTAATTGAAAATTTTTCCCAGTTTAAGTTGTAGTACTTAAGTTACACTCATATTTCAGATGGTTAAGTATTTCTATAATCCAACTTTGATTGAACCCAATGATTGAAACCGACCGCCTCATCGCTCCCGCTTCGGCAAATCCACAAGAAGAAGTCATTGAGCGCGCACTCAGGCCCAAGGTGCTAGATGAGTATGTGGGGCAAGAAAAGGCGAGAGGGCAATTAGAGATTTTTATTCATGCGGCGCGCGGTCGCAGCGAAGCGTTAGATCACGTATTGTTATTTGGCCCGCCTGGCTTGGGTAAAACCACGTTAGCACATATTATTGCGCGTGAAATGGGGGTTAATCTGCGACAAACGTCTGGTCCGGTACTGGAGCGTGCTGGTGACCTAGCTGCGCTCTTGACGAACCTAGAACCTAACGATGTGCTGTTTATTGACGAAATTCACCGTCTTTCCCCGGTGGTAGAAGAAATTTTATATCCTGCCATGGAAGACTATCGTCTCGATATTATGATAGGCGAAGGTCCTGCTGCGCGCTCTGTGCGACTTGATCTTGCACCATTTACTTTAATAGGCGCTACCACGCGCGCGGGTATGCTTACCAATCCGTTACGTGACCGTTTTGGTATTGTATCTAGGTTAGAATTTTATACGGCCGAAGAACTCGGCCGAATTGTGCATCGAAGTGCACATTTGCTCGAAGTGAAAATGACGGATTCTGGTGCGATAG
This sequence comes from Methylophilaceae bacterium, assembly GCA_052386615.1. Classification (GTDB taxonomy): domain Bacteria; phylum Pseudomonadota; class Gammaproteobacteria; order Burkholderiales; family Methylophilaceae; genus JBQTJZ01. The sequence goes on along the minus strand of JBQTJZ010000220.1, from coordinate 5,456 downwards.
AAATCGCTAAACGCTCGCGTGGTACGCCGCGCATCGCAAATAGACTGCTACGTCGTGTGCGTGATTTTGCGCAAGTAAAATCGGACGGTGCGGTGACTGCAGAAATTGCTGACGCCGCACTTAAAATGCTGGACGTAGATCATTTGGGGTTTGATGTGATGGACAGAAAGTTGCTACAAGCCGTGCTGGAAAAGTTTGGTGGTGGTCCGGTGGGGCTGGATAACTTAGCGGCAGCGATCGGCGAAGAGCGCGATACGATTGAAGATGTACTCGAACCATATTTAATTCAGCAAGGTTATCTGATGCGTACGCCGCGTGGTCGAGTAGCGACGAATCTGGCCTATCAACATTTTGGGCTACAGGCGCCTAAAAATTTAGTCAGCGGTGAAATTTGGCAACAGTGAGCCACAACGATAATCACCACCGGCTTGGTGGGTCAAAGATGTTCAATTGGAACGTACGTGTGTATTACGAAGATACCGATGGCGGCGGCGTGGTGTATCACAGCAATTATCTTAACTTTATGGAGCGGGCGCGTACCGAGTGGTTGCGTGCTTTGGGCTTTGAGCAAACTTATCTGAAAGACGTGCTTCATGTTATTTTTGTGGTGCATAGCATGCAGATTGAGTTTAAAAAACCGGCAAAATTTAACGATCTGCTGACTATTAATAGCGAACTGAGCAAAATAGGTCGCGGTAGCTTTGAGTTTTTACAGAAAATTACAGGAAACCATCAACTATTGGTACAAGCGCAAGTCAAAGTGGCTTGTGTTGGTGCCCTTACTTTTAAGCCTGTGGCTTTACCCAAGTCAATTCTAACCAGTTTTGTTAAAATGGAACCACAATTAATGGAGCCTATATGAACGTCGCTAATGATATGTCTTTATTTACGCTGATTAGCGGAGCGAGCTTGCCGGTACAGTTGGTGATGGCACTTTTACTGATTACCTCGCTTGTCTCATGGTGGTACATTTTTATTAAAGTATTCACCATTAAAAACGCAGAGGCTGATGCGGAGAAGTTCGAAAATGCATTCTGGTCTGGCGGTGATTTGAACAAATTATACGATGGCTTAGCGACGGGACGCCGCAAACCACAGGGTATGGCCAGTATATTTGAGGCGGGGTTCAAAGAATTTATACGCCACAAACAACAAGGTCGTATGGAAGTTTCTGATGTGATGGAGGGTGCACGGCGTGCTATGCGTGCTGCATATAATCGCGAATTGGATGATCTAGATGCACATTTACCCTTTCTTGCGTCGGTAGGCTCTGTTAGCCCGTATATCGGTCTATTTGGCACGGTATGGGGCATCATGAATTCGTTTCGCAGTTTATCCAATGTGGCACAAGCAACACTGAGCCAGGTGGCTCCGGGTATTGCAGAAGCGCTGGTGGCGACGGCGATTGGTTTATTTGCGGCCATTCCTGCGGTGATTGCCTATAACCGTTTTGCATCAAGTGTGGATAGGCTTTCGGTACGTTATGAAAGCTTTATGGAGGAATTTACCAATATCTTACAACGGAAGTCATAAGGAGTTTTAGCATGAACAGAACACGCAAACGCCGCATGATGAATCAAATTAACGTAGTGCCCTATATCGATGTTACTTTGGTGCTACTGGTGATTTTTATGGTTACGGCACCACTTACCAACCCAGGTATAGTGGAGCTTCCCAAGGTAGGGCAGGCGTTGAAGCAAACAGCTGCACCTATTATTGTCACCATTAGAAAAGATGGCACGGCAGAAATGGAAGGCAAGAAACTAGCGCGCGATCAATTACTGTTTGAGATTAAAACGCAACTTAAAAAGTCGCCGCGCCCAGTAGTGGTTGCCGCGGATGAAAAAACACAATACGGTAAAGTGATTGAAGTCATGGATTTGTTAAAGCAGGCCAGAGTGGACAAGGTGGGGCTGCTGTTTTCGCCAGCGCCTTAATAAACCGATGCTTAGAAAGCACGAAAATTCTGTTTCATGGAAGGCAGGTTTGCTTTCGGCAACGGTGCACGCTGCTTTGTTGGCTGCGCTGCTTATTTCATTTAACTGGAAAGCGGCACACACGGTTTTGAATGTGACCGAAGTAGAGCTTTGGGATAATGTACCAATTCAAGCTAATTCCAAGCCTTTAGAAATTGTAGAGCCCAAGCCTGAGCCGTTGATTAAAGAGCCACCAGCCCCTGAGCCACCGAAACCTGTCGTTGAAGAAAAGCCACAGCCTGAAGCGCCCAAAGTAGATATTGAGCTGGAAAATAAGAAATTATTAGAAGAAAAAAAACGAGAAGAAAAACGTAAGAAAGAAGCTACACTGGAAAAAATAAAACAAGCAGCGCGCGAAGAGGACTTAGAAGAAAAGCATGCTACACAAAAGAATGATGATGCCTTAAAGAAGTTACAACAAGAAGCGCTTAATGAAAACAATGCGACAGAGAACCAGCAGGCCAGCGCTGCAAATGCCAGTTTAACGAACGAATTTAAGGCAAAAATTCAGGCCAAGATTCGTGGCAATGTGAATAAAACCCTGTGTGGCGATGGCAACCCGGAACTCAAGTTTGAAATAGGCTTATTACCCACGGGCGAGCTAACAGGTAGCCCAAAAATCACTAAATCAAGCGGCAATTCTGCTTGTGATGAAGCGGTAGAGCGGGCCATTATTGCCTCTGAACCATTGCCTCTACCGAGCGATCCGGGATTATTCTCAAGTTTTAGAAAACTTAATCTGACATTTCGACCAAATGACAATTAATGCGCTTTCATGTAAAAAAGTGGAAAAATGTAATAAAGTGTAATTACAGTGATATCTGCAATAGATTAAAGTAAAATTTGAGAACTTTTTCAAAAATAAGACACTAACAGCTTATGAACTTTATTCGAATGGTATTTTTCTGTGTAACCATTTTGGTTACATCCATTGCGAACGCCGCCCTAGAAATTGAGATTAGCGGTGGTAGCGCACAACAAATTCCTATCGCTATTGTCCCTTTTGGTAAGTCTGCCGAAGTTAATACCAAGGACAGCATTGCTGATATTATCAGTGCAGATTTGAAGCGCAGTGGTTTATTCAGAATTTTAGAAACGCGCGGTATGGCCAATTTACCTACTGTCGCATCACAAATCAAATATGCAGAATGGACCGCCTTGCAAGCCCAAGCAATTGTGGTGGGCAATGTTGAGAATGTGGCAGGGGGTCGCCTGAAGGTGTCGTTTCAGCTGGTGGATGCGTTAAAACAATCACAACTGATCGGTATGGACTATCAGTTAACGCCTGCGCAAGTGCGGTCTACCGCACACAAAGTTGCAGATGAAATTTACCAAAAACTCACTGGCGAGCCGGGGGTATTTGCCAGCCGCATCGCCTATATTACTAAGTTAGGTAAACGCTATGCACTACAAGTGGCGGATGCAGATGGGTACAATCCACAAACAGTGGTGTCATCAAATGAGCCCATCATTTCACCTGCCTGGTCACCAGATGGATCAAAAATGGCGTATGTCTCTTTTGAAAAGAAAAAACCTATCGTGTTCGTACAATCTCTAACCAGCGGCAGCCGCCAAATGGTGGCCAATTATAAGGGAAACAATAGCGCCCCCGCTTGGTCGCCAGATGGCAGTAAACTGGCCATTGTGCTTACCCATGGCGCAAATTCGCAAATCTATACCATTGACGTCAATGGAGGTAGCTTGAAGCAAATCACTAAAAGTAGTGCCATTGATACCGAACCAACGTTTTCTCGTGATGGAAACTGGATCTATTTCAGCTCAGATCGAGGCGGCAGACCACAAATCTATAAAATACCTGCCGGCGGCGGGGATGCTAGCCGTGTAACCTTTGAAGGCGCTTACAATGTTAGCCCGCGTTTTTCACCTGATGGCAAATCATTAGTGTATATTCGCAACGATGGGGGCAAATTTAGAGTTGCTTTACATGATTTAACCGGTGGACAAGTTCAACTGTTAAGTGAGGGCAGCCAAGATGAGTCACCGAGTTTTGCGCCGAATGGCCGCGTGATTTTATATGCAACTAAAGCAGGTGGGCGTGGGGCTTTAGCGGCAGTTTCATCCGATGGAAAAGTGCGCCAACGATTAAGTGAATCACGAGGCGATGTGCGTGAACCTGCTTGGGGGCCACTTAATTAATGATTTTTAGAGCACTCAGTTTTAATCAACCCAGTAACTAACCAGACCCTTTTGGGAGAAAACAGGAGCATGACATGATAAATCCAACAAAAATCCAATCTAAACTATTAATGACAGCAGCAATTTCACTAGTATTGGTGGCTTGTAAAAGCACGCCAATAGCCGACAAGCCCGCCGCAGTCGAAGATAAAAGCCCCGGAGCTTCACAATCTACTGGTGCAGAAACGGGCGGCATTAAAGAGGTGGCTATTGATAGTAACGCGAACAATGATGCGAACAACCCATTAAAAGACCCCAGTAACATCTTATCTAAACGAAATATCTATTTTGATTACAACAGTGATACGATTCGTGCAGAGTTCCGCCCAAACATTGAGGCGCATGCTAAATATTTGCAAAGCCATGCCGATGCCAAAACGATTTTACAGGGCAATACGGATGAACGTGGTACGCGCGAATACAATCTTTCTTTAGGGCAGCGCCGTGCAGTCGCGGTGAAAAAGGCGCTTAATTTACTAGGCGTGCAGGATAGTCAAATTGAAACCGTGAGTTACGGCGAAGAGAAAGCAACCGTTAATTGCGCCGATGAAGATTGCCATCAGCAAAATCGCCGCGCAGAAATTGTTTACGCCAACGATTAACGCATGAATACTTTGCAGAAAACCCTGTTGCTAGGACTAAGTTTATTGGCTTTGAACACGCACGCCGCTTTGTTTGACGACAAGGAGGCGCGCAAGAAAATTTTGGACGTCGAAACAAAAAGTCAGGCGAATCATGAAGCGCAGCTAGCGGCGATTAACGATTTGAAGAAGCGAGTTACTGCACTGGAAGCGGTGGTGAATAGTGGTGGTTTGCAGGATATGCAAAACCAAATCGAACAACTGAAACAAGAAATAGCACAGTTGAAAGGGGATTTGGAGGTCGCTAACCACGCTTTGGAAACTTCTCAACAGCGGCAAAAAGACTTGTATACCGATACCGATACGCGCGTTCGTAAATTGGAAGAAGGCAGCGCTGCGCCAGCTAATAACGCAACTGCTCCTGTAGTGCCTGTTGTGGTAGAGGAGAAAGACGTAAAAGCGTTTGCCGAGGCGGATGCACTCAGTAAATCTGCCAAACATAAAGAAGCGTTTACTGCGTTCGATAGTTTCTTAAAAGAATATCCCACCAGTAAATTAGTGCCAGATGCGCTGTATGGTATGGGTTATTCACAGTTTGTGCTGAAAAACTACAAATCGTCTATTGCTACGCAGCAAAAGGTGCTGGATTTACATCCAGATAGCGTCAAAGTACCGGATGCCATGTATAGCATGGCCAATAGTC
>JBQTJZ010000219.1:0-7660 GCA_052386615.1 Methylophilaceae bacterium | reverse complement strand
CTTTTTTGAAGTTAACGATGGCTTTGCCATCTGCATCGCGTTTTATATCAAAGTTCAGTTCTTTTAATTTGGTTGGGGCTGCTTCTTTCTTAACCTCAGGGTCTTGAATGATACGACCATAGTGACTGATTGCCAACACATGCCCTTCTTCTAAACCGTCTTTTTTGCCAAGATTAAGTGAAACTACAGTATTGGGACCACCTTCTGCGACGCCGCCATAAATCCGCAAAATTCGTCCTTGAATATTACTATCTGGCGCATGCGGCACAAAGCTACTTTTGAATTCATCCGGGGAAACAACCAAACGGTCTTTGGTAAAAATCTCTTCTTTTGACCGCACAATATCAGCAGATGCTGGCTCCCCATAGCGTGTAATATCTAGATCACCCAAGTAAATGGCTTCCGTGCCGAGTGCTTCTTTTGTATCAGGATCAATTAACCGTTCGCCAGGACGATAAATGTTCCAATGCGTGCCTTCTCCTTCTTTTATGTTATTAACATAAACGCGAGTGCCAGGGCTTAATATGACGCGGTTATCTTGAGCGCCGATGATGCGTGGCGCCGTGTCTAATTGGCTATTTTCAATCAACAATGGCTGACTTAAAAACGGCGTAATAATATTGGGGGCGATGGTAAAAATAGCTTCTTTTTCTAATGGTTCTTCACGAATGCCAGGCTCTAGTGTCACCGTTTCGCGCAACAATTTAAGTTGCGGGCTACCGCCGCTAGTATCTAATACAACCACGTCACCAGGATAAATCAAGTGCGGATTTTTAATCTGGGCACGATTCATTTTCCAAACTTTTGGCCATTGCCAAGGGTCTTTAAGAAACTTACCGGAAATGCCCCATAAGGTATCGCCCTTAACCACCACATGGCGGTCAGGGTGATTTTTTTGTAATTGAATTTCGTCTGCAACTGCATTCATGCTCAAGCAAGCAAGCACAAGCAGCGTTATAATGGGCAAGTGAAATTTTTTGTGATGCGTTATTTCTTTGTTAAACATGGGTTGACCTCGGTCAAAATAGCGGAATTTATCCGCGAAGTTGCATTAAATTTATCATGTAATTTATTAAGAAATCAAGCTTTTTTGGCAAATAGATTAGTTTTATGACAACCTTAACCATATTAAATTACCCAGATCCGCGTTTACACACTGTGGCAAAACCGGTTAAAGTGGTAAACGACGCTATTCGCAAGTTGGTGGATGATATGGCTGAGACCATGTATACCGCGCCAGGCATAGGGTTGGCGGCCACGCAAGTGAATCAGCATATTCAATTAATCGTAATCGACATCTCAAAAGAACAAAACGATTTGCTGGTGTTGATTAATCCCAACATTGTTGCAAAAAGTGGACTGCAAGATTATGAAGAGGGCTGTTTATCGGTGCCTGGCGTTCATGAAACGGTGACGCGTGCAGAAAAAATTACGGTAGAAGCGCTCAATAAACACGGTAAAAAATTCAAAATGAACGCCGAGGGCTTGCTGGCTGTGTGTATTCAGCATGAAATGGATCACTTGCTGGGTAAGGTGTTCGTTGAGTATCTATCGCCACTCAAGCGAAATCGTATTAAAACCAAAATGTTAAAGCATGCGCGCGAAATTGCCCGCAACAATTATTAGTAGCCCACTTACATGAGAATACTATTTGCGGGTACGCCTGAATTTGCTGTTCCAGCTTTAGAAGCGCTTATAGTAGCAGGGCATGACGTTGTCATGGTGCTCACGCAGCCCGATCGCCCTGCTGGTCGTGGTATGCAGTTAAAAGCCAGCCCTGTTAAAGAGCTTGCGTTACAGCATTATTTAAACGTTTACCAACCAGAAACGCTTAAACTACCCGCAGTACAAGCACATATTGCCGCAGTACCAGCCGATGTGATGATTGTTGCGGCCTATGGCTTGATTATTCCGACAGCAATACTGAACATGCCAGCACGTGGTTGCTACAATATTCATGCCTCCTTATTGCCACGTTGGCGCGGTGCAGCACCTATTCATCGTGCTTTGCTCGCGGGAGATGTTGAAACAGGCGTGACTATTATGGAAGTTGTACCTGCCCTAGATGCTGGCGCGATGGTGAGCAAGGGCGTGGTGTCAATTCGCGATACGGATACCACGCAAAGTCTGCACGACCAATTAAGTAAAATGGGCGCCGATTTGATGCTGCAAGCTATGCGCGATTTGGCTAAGAATGGAAAATTATCGTCCGCGTCACAAGATGAAAATTTGGTCACTTATGCGCACAAGCTTGAAAAGGCTGAAGCTGCGATTAACTGGAATAAGAGCGCAGTCGAGATTTCACGCCAAGTCCGCGCCTTTAACCCTTTTCCTGTGGCTACAGCGCAGTTTCGGGGTGAGACTTGCCGTATTTGGTTTGCAACAGCTTTACATGAAAAAGCCAGTTCAAGGTATGGTGAAATCATTGCGTTGGGAAGCACTATTCATGTGGCTTGTGGGCAAGGGGTTTTAGAGATGCATGAATTGCAAATGCCGGGTGGAAAACGTCAAACTGCACTGCAATTTATTCAAGGACAGCATGTCAAAATAGGCGAAATGTTCAGCTAGCTATAACTAGTCTTGAATTTTTAAGCATTTGGTCCCATGTTGATGAAGTTAATCTGTAAAGGAGATTCCTAATGTTTGGTAACTGGGTAAAAACATTTATGCTGATGGCAGCTATTACTGCCTTGTTCGGTTTAGTGGGGGCGGCGCTAGGCGGTGGCGGTGGCATGATGCTAGCACTTCTATTGGCGGGAGGTATGAATGTTTATGCTTATTGGTTTTCAGACAAAGCCGTGCTTAAAATGTATGGCGCACAAGAGGTTACGCCAGAAGATCCGCAAATTTTCGGGCAATTTCGTGGTTATTACAACATGGTGAAAGAGCTTGCACAAAATGCTGAATTACCTATGCCAAAAGTGTATGTTATTAATGAGCAGCAACCTAATGCTTTTGCCACTGGTCGCAACCCAGAAAACGCAGCGGTGGCTGCCACGGTGGGTATTATGCAAATTTTAAACGATCGTGAATTGCGTGGCGTAATGGCGCACGAGCTAGCGCATGTCAAACATCGCGATACTTTAATTTCTACTATCTCTGCTACCATGGCGGGCGCTATTGCTTCTATCGCACAATTTGGCATGTTCTTTGGTGGTCGTGGTGGTGACGATAGGCCAAGCCCCATTATTGGCATGCTGATGATGTTTTTAGCACCCATGGCGGCTGGGCTAATTCAAATGGCCATCTCGCGCAGTCGAGAATACGAAGCAGATAGAATGGGCGCCCAGATTAGCAAAGACCCAAAAGCCTTAGCCAGTGCGCTGGAGAAAATTCATAATTATGCGCGCCAAATTCCGAATCAAACCGCAGAAGCGCACCCAGAGACGGGGCAAATGATGATTATCAATCCTTTGGCAGGCGTGTCGTTTGATAGTTTGTTTAGCACGCATCCAAAGACAGAGGAGCGGGTACGCAGATTGATGGCGATGGCTAGCCAATATTGACTATAAAATTATGAACTTAACCTAAGGACAGTTTATGTCACTACCAAGAACTGTAGCACGTAGTAAGGTTTTTGATTTCAATCATTACGAAGCGACGAAAAAAGTACTTTTTAAATTAACTGTTAAAACTGAAGATGGCAATAATAATGGTGTCGAAATTCCTGTTGGTATCGTTTATAGAATGTATTTTATTGGAAGAGCATATGACTTTCAGGCAATAAAATTGATTCAACCTCAAGGTAAAGTATTAATTACATATATTAATGCACAGTTATTAATTTCAGAGCTAGAGATGTTAACTGGTATTGTTAAAGACCAAGTGTTAGAAAAGTACCTTGATGTTTTGTTGCCTTATTTGCGCAGCGGTCGAGAATTTAAAGATTGTTCAATAATTGTCTCAGAACTCTAAATCACAATAGATGATGTGAGTTGTCGCTCTCGCGCGACTTGCGAGTTTCTTTCTTTTGTTTAGCCAAAAGAAAGGAACCAAAGAAAAGGCTACCCCGTTGCCGCTTATTTCCTTCGGTCTTAGCGCAACGCTGGTACGGCTGCGGAACTCGCTTCGCTCAGACAGTCCTCGCCGTTTAACCCAGCTTATGCTTAAGCCTAAGGCGCGGCAAGGGGATTTAAAAACGAGCAGCGCTATTGCTTATCAAGTAAAATCAAATCTCTTTAAAAACCAAGAGTTTTCTTTGTATATTTCCCAACAAATTGCTGCAAATGCTGTTGCCGATGTGCTTGCTGGCCGCAATCTCACCTTGGCTTTGCCTGATGCGCTGAAACGCTTTTCTGCGGCAACCCCACAACAAAAGGGTGCGGCGGCAGATTTAAGTTATGGCACCTTAAGATTTTATGGCGAAGTAAATGCTTACTTGGAGAAGCTGTTAGAAAAGCCGTTAAGTAACGAACATATTACTGCGCTTTTATTGGTAGCGATTTATCAGCTTTTACATGATAAAGCCGATGATTTTACTGTGGTGAACCAAGCCGTCACCGCTGCCAGTTATGCCAAACCCAAATGGGCAAAAGGTTTGGTCAATGGTGTATTGCGTAATTTTTTACGGCAAAAAGCAGATATCGAGAAGCAGTTAAAAACCAATGAAGTCGCGCTGTATTCTTATCCGCAATGGTGGATTAATAAGCTTAAAAATCAATATCCAGAGCAAACTAACTCTCAAAACAGCATGCCTGCAAGCCAATATCCATGCGGGTTTCAGAGCATATTAAAAACAGGTAATTTGCATCCACCGCTGACTTTGCGAGTAAATATTCGTCAAACCAGCACCGAGGCCTATTTGCAGTTATTGGCGCGCCAAGATATTGAGGCGACCCATTTAGGGGCAGATGCGGTGATGCTGGAAAAGCCCATTCCAGTCGAGCAAATTCCTGGCTTTTTAGATGGCCTGGTGTCTGTGCAAGATTATGGCGCGCAAATGGCGGCGCACTTACTTAGTCCACACCTTTCTAATTTAAATCATGGCAGTCGCGTACTAGATGCTTGCGCAGCACCAGGCGGAAAAACCGGACATATTTTAGAGCTATTTGATGTGGACTTAACCGCGCTGGATAATGATGCGGCGCGTTTGCAGCGGGTACAAAGCAACCTGACGCGCTTAAAACTAAGCGCAAACTTAGTGCTGGGCGATGCGGCCACTTTTAAGGCAGATAAACCATTCGATTGTATTTTGGCCGATGTGCCGTGTAGCGCTTCTGGCATTGTGCGTAGGCACGTGGATATTAAATGGTTACGTCGCGAGGCAGATATTGTTTCATTTGCGCAACAACAGGCAGCAATTTTGCATAGTTTGTGGCAATTATTGTCAAAAGGCGGTAAATTACTTTATGTGACTTGCTCGATTTTTATTGAGGAAAATCAACAACAAATAGATCATTTTTTACAAAAAAATGCTGATGCAACTCAACACCCACTTTTATTGACTAATGACTTCGCTAAAAACATTAACATAGACGCTATAGAATTAAAGCATGGCCAACTCACTCCGTCCAATATTCACGATGGCTTTTTTTATGCACTATTGCAAAAAAATTAGTGTATTTTTTGTACTAGTACTCGCTAGTATGTCTGTATTCGCTGCTTCTAGCAGTATTGTGATTAAAAGTGCCGAGTTATATGCCGCAAACGAAGTCTATAAACTAAGCGCCGATTTAGACATTAGTTTTGATGAAGACATTGAGGAGGCCATCAACAAAGGGGTTCCCCTTAATTTTTTATTAGAGTTTCAAGTAGTAAGTCCGCGCAAATATTGGTTTGATGACGAGATTACTACGCTTGCTACCAATTTTACGCTGAGTTATCACGCCTTGAGCCGACAGTATTTGGTCAGTCGCAATGGCCATCAAACTTCTTATGAAACATTAAGCGAAGCCAAATTAGAGCTGATGGAAATAGAAGATTGGAAGGTATTAGAAAAATCACTCATAGAAAAGGGCGAAGTCTACAAAGCGGCTTTATTAATGCGATTGGATCAAAGCAAGCTTCCTCAAGCCTTGCAAGTAGAGGCGATTGGATCAAAAGACTGGAATTTAACCTCGCAGAAATTCGAGTGGGAACCTAAAGAACTGAATAAGCCAAAAGAGTTGAGTAAATAACGATGAGATATATCGTATTTGTGAGTGTAGCATTAGGGCTGATGTTGCTCTACTTGCTGTCGCTCGCAAGTGCGAATACTGCTGGCTCCGGCGAATATTACAAAATTCTGCTATATCTCAATTTCGGTCTCGCCACGGTTTTAATCGTGCTTATCGTCATACAGTTTTGGCATTTATACAGAAAAATTAAAAATCATGTGGTGGGTAGCCGGCTTAATTTACGTTTGGTGAGCGCGTTTGCATTGATGGCGATTATTCCAGGGTTAATCGTGTACTTGGTGTCAGTGAATTTTCTCTCTCGTTCCATTGAGTCATGGTTTAACGTAAAAGTGGAATCTGCGCTAGATGGCGGTTTAAGCTTAGGGCAACGTGCCCTAGATATCATGTTAACCGATATGGAAGTTAAGGCTGAGAACATAGCAACCAGCTTGGCACTACAACCCATGCGTACGCAATACAGTTTGCTGAATGACTTACGAGAAAAATCAGGGATACAAGATGCTGCCCTGCTTAGTCCACAAGGCCGGATTTTGGCAGTTTCCAGTGGTGATCCAACCAGTTTTTTGCCTGAACTACCTAGTATTCCACAACTTCGGCAAGCTAAAAATCGGGTGTATGGAAAAATTGAGCCAATTCCTAACAAAGGGTTATATCTACGTATCTTGGCTCCAGTGAGCACGCAAGATTTGGCAGGAGAAACCCTCATTCTGCAACTCTTGCAGCCAGTACCCAAGACACTATCTAACACGGCAGAAGCGGTACAAGAGGTGTATCGTGACTACCAAGAGCTTTCCTATAGCCGCAACTCAATCAAAGATATTTTTAAGCTTACGCTGACATTGGTGCTCATGTTAGCTATGCTTTCTGCGTTAGCTATTGCGTTTGTGTTGAGCCGACGGTTAGCGCAACCATTGACTGTGCTGGCGGAAGGTACGCGTGCTATTGCCATTGGTGACTACAGTACGATACTGCCAGAACATGGGAAAGACGAATTGGGCGTTTTAGTGAAATCGTTTAACAGTATGACGCGTCAACTAGATGATGCTACGCAGGCAACTGAACGCAATCGTGCCAGACTAGAAGCGGCAAGAAGTTACTTAGAGACCATTTTGGCGCATTTATCTTCAGGGGTATTGGCCATTAATCGTAATGGTGAGTTACGCACCCATAATTTGGTTGCTAGTAATATTTTGGGAGTGAATCTTGCGCCATTCGAACACAAATCATTTATCAAAATCGCCTATCAGCATCACTATCTCACTGAATTTGTGAAGCTAGTGCAAACCCACTTTGAGCTGACGCAAATGCACGCACAAGAAAAAACGGAATTGAGTAGACAATTGGAAATTGTGAAGCCGCAAGGCAAACAATTGCTGTTGGTACGTGCTACGCGCCTGCCGGCTGCTGCAGACAATGGGTTTGTGGTAGTATTTGACGATGTTACTACTATGGTGCAAGCACAGCGCGATGCTGCTTGGGGAGAAGTTGCAAGAAGACTTGCACACGAGATTAAGAACCCGCTTACCCCACTCCAGCTTTCTGCA
>JBQTJZ010000218.1:0-3827 GCA_052386615.1 Methylophilaceae bacterium | reverse complement strand
CGCGTTTTTGTGCACGATATTCTTCCAGTGGTTGTGGCGAATACGCATGACTACATCTTATGCTTTAGCAGTCTTGGGCAGGTGTATTGGCTGAAAGTGTATGAAGTGCCACAGGGCAGCCGTATCAGTCGTGGCAAACCGATTGTGAATTTGTTCCCGCTGGAAGAGGGTGAAAAAATTAACGCGATTCTTTCGGTAAAAGAATTTGTTGAGAATCAGTATATTTTTATGGCAACCGCACAAGGTACCGTTAAAAAGACATCGCTTTCAGAATTTGCAAATCCACGTAAATCAGGCATTATCGCCATCAAACTTGATGAGGGTGATTACCTCATCGGTGCCGAAACCACTTCGGGTAACAATGATATTGTACTTGTATCTAATGGGGGCAAAGCCGTCTGGTTTACCGAGGGCGATGTCCGGCCGATGGGGCGTGCCACACGGGGCGTGCGTGGTATGAAGCTCGCTTTGAAGCAGCAAGTACTATCACTGTTAATTGCGGAAAACGATCAGCAATCGGTATTGGTCGCGACTGAAAATGGCTTTGGTAAACGTACTGTATTGGCTGAGTTCAGGCATTCCGGGCGCGGCACGCAAGGGGTTAAAGCTATTGCTATTAGCGACCGAAACGGGCTTGCTGTCGCGGCAAAATTGGTGAATGAGGACGATGAAATTATGCTCATCACTACCGGCGGCGTGCTGATTCGTACCCGTGTAAAAGAAATTCGTGAGCTTGGTCGCGCCACACAAGGGGTGACACTGATTAATCTAGGCGAAGGTGAGAAGCTTTCCGGACTAGAGAAAATCGTCGAAGCCGACGATGAAATTGGCGATGATGTAAAATAACGATTTTTGTGATTTTTGATTGAGGGATTTTTAGATGACGCAGATTTACAATTTCTCCGCAGGCCCGGCGGTATTGCCTAAGGGAGTATTGACTCAGGTTCAGACAGAGTTACTCGACTGGCATGGCTCAGGCATGTCTGTGATGGAGGTGTCGCACCGAGGCAAAGAGTTCATGAGTATTGCTGCGGAAGCAGAGGCTGATTTGCGTGAATTATTGGCGATTCCTGCGCATTATAAAGTGTTGTTCTTGCAAGGAGGAGGGTCGGCGCAATTCGGCATGATTCCGATGAACTTGCTGCGCGGCAAAAAAACGGCTGATTACGTCAATACAGGGGAGTGGTCTAAAAAAGCGATTGCTGAGGCGAAAAAATATTGTACAGTGAATATTGCAGCGACTTCAGAAGACAAAAATTTTAGCTACGCGCCAGCAAGCGCAACCTGGAAACTTAATCCTGATGCCGCATACGTGCATATTTGTACCAATGAGACGATTGGCGGCGTAGAAATATTTGAAACGCCCAATACGGGTAAAGTACCGCTGGTTGCCGATATGTCATCACACATTCTTTCACGCCCGATAGATGTTTCTAAATACGCGTTGATTTACGCGGGCGCACAAAAAAATATCGGCCCAGCAGGGTTGGCGATTGTGATTGTGCGTGATGATTTGCTGGGCGAGACACTCGCGGGAACGCCGAATATGTACGATTACAAGATACATGCGGAAAATGAATCGATGTATAACACACCCCCTACATTTGCGATTTATGTGGCGGGCTTGGTGTTTAAGATGCTTAAGGCTAAAGGCGGGTTAGCCGCGATGGAAAGAACCAATCTCTTAAAAGCTAACATGCTTTACGATTATTTGGATAGCACCGATTTCTATCACTGTCCAACGGCGAAGGAAAATCGTTCACGCATGAACATTCCATTTACGCTTAAAAATGCAGCCTTAGATGAGGAGTTTTTGAAGGCCGCCAAAAATCTTGGGCTATTGCAATTAAAAGGTCACCGTTCGGTAGGCGGGATGCGCGCCTCTATTTATAACGCCATGCCTGTTGCAGGCGTGCAAACCTTAGTTGATTTTATGAAATCATTTGAGAAGAATCATCGTTAAAAAACGTATTTAAGAATGTTTCAACTAAAAAAAGTGACAAAAAAATAGTAGTCGCTTAGGGGAGTGCTAAAGCATGGTTAAGCATAAAGTACTGATTCTGAATAAAATTTCATCCCACGGATTGAAGCGTTTGCCCCTTGACGCTTATGAGGTGGCCAATGAACTGAGTGAGCCCGATGCCATTATGTTGCGTTCATACGATATGCATAGCATGAATATTCCTGCCAGCGTGCAAGCAGTTGCACGCGCAGGGGCTGGCACCAATAATATTCCGATCGCTACGCTGAGTCAGCGTGGCGTTCCCGTGTTTAATAGCCCAGGCGCCAATGCCAATGCAGTTAAAGAACTGGTGCTGACCGGTATGTTAATGGCAGCACGCAACCTTGGGCCAGCGCTGAAATTTGTGAATACCTTGCAAGGAGATGATGCCACCCTGTCAAAATTGGTTGAGGATGGCAAAAAACATTTCGCCGGTATTGAACTGCCGGGGCGCACTTTAGGCATTGTAGGCTTAGGCGCAATTGGGGGCTTGGTGGCCGATACTGCACTCAAGCTCGGCATGCAGGTGCTAGGCTACGACCCCGACATTTCAGTGGATTCTGCCTGGCGTTTATCCTCACAAGTGAAGCGTGCACACAGTGTAGAAGACCTGATTAAACATAGTGATTTTGTTACGCTGCATGTTCCCCTGGTGGGTGCGACCAAGCATCTTATTAATGCAGAACGTCTTGCCATCATGAAACATAGTGCGGTACTGTTGAATTTCTCGCGAGAGGGCATTGTGGATGAGCAGGCCGTTAAGGCTGCGCTAGAGGCGAAAAAATTGCACAGTTATATTTGTGATTTTCCTACCAATACCCTTAAAGATCATCCACACGTTGTGGCTTTGCCACATTTGGGGGCGTCAACCCAAGAGGCAGAAGACAATTGTGCGGTGATGGTGGCGGAACAGCTACGAGATTATCTTGAAAACGGTAATATTTTGAATGCGGTCAATTTTCCTAATGTGCAAATGAATCGCGAATCGGCGCATCGATTGGCAATTGCCAACGCGAACGTGCCTAATATGTTAGGACAAATCTCTACAGCCATGGCGCGCGCTGGCTTGAACATTCATAATATGACCAATAAATCACGTGGCGAGATGGCGTACACGCTGGTGGACCTTGATTCTGCTGTGCCTGCCAAGGTGATTGCAGAATTACGTAAATTAGAAGGCGTATTGAGTGTACGTACTTTACCTTTAACGGCTTGAATTTGGTATTAAACAAAATCATGAGTGACCAATTAAAACAATATCGTGACCAAATCGACGCGATTGATGAAGAAGTGCTCAAACTAGTGAATGAGCGGGCAAAACTTGCGCGTGAAATTGGCCATGTTAAGCAAGCGGGCAACCTAAAAGAGGATGGGGTCATTTTTCGTCCTGAGCGCGAAGCACAAATCTTAAGGCGCTTACAGGAACATAATCAGGGACCATTAGAAAATGAAGCCGTGAGCCATATTTTTCGGGTAGTCATGTCGAATTGCCGCGCCTTGGAGAAAGAACTGGCGATTGCTTTTTTGGGGCCTTTAGGTACTTATTCTGAAGAAGCGGCATTGAAGCAGTTTGGGCAAGGTCGTCAAGCGGTAGTGTGCGGCTCTATTGATGAGGTTTTTCATACGCTTGAAGCTAATCAAGCGGATTATGGCGTGGTGCCGGTTGAAAACTCGACCGAAGGCGCGATTGGCTTAACCTTGGATTTATTGCTGAGTAGCCCACTCAAAATCTGTGGTGAAATTACTTTGCCAGTGCATCATTGTTTGCTTTCCAAGCAAACGGATATTGCTAGAATATCGCATGTGTTTTCGCATAGTCAATCCC
>JBQTJZ010000217.1:0-2171 GCA_052386615.1 Methylophilaceae bacterium | reverse complement strand
ACATAAGTTAATAAAAAATTCATTACCAAGAATACGGCTTTATATTTTAAAAGGGAGAAAATCATGTCTAGTTCAGTAACGCTTAAGGGTAATCCAGTTGATGTGGCTGGTAACTTGCCTAAAGTAGGGAGTAACGCCCCTAATTTCACCTTGGTAGACAAAGCCTTAGCCGATGTGACACTGGAAACATTTGCAGGTAAACGCAAAGTGCTGAACATCTTCCCGAGCGTCGATACGCCCACCTGCGCTATGTCCGTACGTGCTTTCAATAAGCTTGCCAGCAGCATGCACAATACAGTCGTGCTGAATATTTCGGCCGATTTACCATTTGCGCAAACGCGATTTTGTGCGGCAGAAGGTCTTGAGAATGTGGTTAATCTCTCCAGCATGCGTGGTCGCGACTTTTTAATGAATTATGGCGTGCTGATCTTCACTAGCAAGTTAGCCGGTTTGTGTGCGCGTGCAGTCATCGTGTTGGATGAAAAAGATATGGTAAAACATGTGGAATTGGTGCCAGAAATTGCCACTGAGCCTAATTATGATGCAGCGCTTGCGGCATTAAAATAAACATTTTTGGCATTAAACTAAGCTAGCCTTTACGCTGGCTTTTTTATTTAATCCTCGCTATAACTGGTATATTTTGCGTTGCTGCCTTTTGCCTTTTCAACTGGATATTTAAGCGCATTCAAGTCAATTTTCTGATTGGTTGCTTGGATTAAATCGATATTCAGTACTTCAGCAATTCTAAGCAAATAAACAAAAGTATCCGCCAACTCATGGCTCACAGCTTGTCGCTTTTCATCGTTAAGCTTTATGCTTTCAGATGGCGTATCCCATTGAAACTGCTCAACCAGTTCTGCCGCTTCTACAATCATCGCCATGGCCAGATTTTTCGGTGTATGAAATTGCCCCCAATCGCGCTCAGCCACAAAATGGTTAACACGACTTCGCAAATCGTCTAAACAATCACTCATGCTATTTTCCCTTTCGGTTACTTCCAGCCACCATCTTAATCTCAAATAATCGGCACTCCAGCGCCCCATTAAATAGCGGCGTACGTTTACTAGGTGTAAGCCGCATCAACTTTGGCATGCGCAAATCATTGGTCAAAAAATAGGTATCCCAGCCGGCAAATTTGCGCTTAAGCGCTTCCCCTAGTTTTGGATATAATTCAGCTAAATCTTCATCTTCACCAATACGCACACCATAGGGCGGATTTGCCACCAGCACCCCCTTCTCTGCAGGTGGAATCGCATCTAGTATATTCACCTGCGTCAACTGCACTGCTTCCAGCAATCCTGCTTCAGATAAATTTTGCTTGGCCACGCGCACTGCGCGTAAATCGCTGTCACCTCCATAGATTTTCTGAAAATTGACCGGTTTTACTTTTTTCAAAGCATCATTTCTGATTTTTTTCCAAGTATCTGACTCAAAATTCTTGAGCTTTTCAAAACCAAAGCCTCGATTTAACCCAGGTGCAATATGCAATGCCATCATCGCCGCTTCCAGCAAAAACGTACCGCTACCACACATCGGGTCTAACAATGGCTGTCCAACTTGCCAGCCAGAAAGTTGCAAAATACCTGCCGCTAGATTTTCACGCAATGGTGCTTCTATGCTTGCCTTGCGATTGCCGCGCTGATGGAGTGAATTCCCCGAGGTATCTACATACAACGTGTATTCATCTGCGGTTAAATAAGCATGAATGCGTACTGCCGGCGTTTTGGTATCTATGTAAGGTCTGCTGCCAACGGCTTGCCTGAATTTGTCGCAAACAGCATCTTTAATACGTAATGTCGCGAACTCCAAACTCTTAAGTGGACACTTAACGCCGGTCACCTTCACCATAAAATCATGTTTTACCTCAAACCAGTTTGGCCAGTTGAGTTTGGTAATAGCTTGGTATAAATCCTCTTCAGTCACATATCTGCCACGTGATACTTGCCACAAAATACGTGTAGCAATGCGCGAATACAAGTTGGCGTGATAGCACACGGCGATATCGCCCATGAAGCTCACCCCGCCATCGGTAGCCTGGATATTTTTTGCGCCACTCTTTTGTAATTCTTGAACCAGCAATGCTTCTAAACCACGCGGACAGGTTGCAAAAAAAGATTGATTCATACTGACTCCAGCAAGCTATAGAGTGCTTCATGGCCATTATGCGAATG
>JBQTJZ010000216.1:0-4611 GCA_052386615.1 Methylophilaceae bacterium | reverse complement strand
CTTATCCAGGCACTACCGATGAAGAGCTTAAACCTAGGGTAGAGTCGACAGGGCTAACAGTAGGTAAAGATATTTTTCTGGTATTTTCACCAGAGCGTGAGGACCCAGGTAACAAAAATTACACAACACGCACCATTCCAAAAGTTTGTGGTGGTTACAGTTCTAATTGCTTAGAGGTTGGCGTAGCACTTTACAATCAAGTGATTGATCAAGTTGTGCCAGTAAGCTCCACACGTGCCGCGGAACTCACCAAACTACTAGAAAATATACACCGAGCCGTCAACATAGGTTTAGTCAATGAAATGAAAATTGTGGCCGACAAAATGAATATTGATATTCACGAAGTGGTACGCGCCGCCTCTACCAAGCCGTTTGGATTTGTGCCATATTACCCAGGACCAGGCTTGGGTGGGCATTGTATCCCGATTGATCCATTCTATTTAACCTGGAAGGCACGCGAATATGGCGTGCATACGCGTTTTATTGAATTGGCGGGCGAGGTCAATTCCTCCATGCCCGATTACGTCATCTCTAAAGTCGCAGCGGGCTTAAATCAACAAAAAAAATCGATTAATGGCAGCAAAGTACTTGTGCTCGGTATTGCCTATAAGAAAAACGTAGATGATATGCGTGAATCGCCCTCAGTGTTTCTGATGGAAAAATTGCGTGATTTAGGCGCAGAAATTAGCTACAGCGACCCGCATATAGCAAAGTTCCCCAAGATGCGCGAGCATCATTTTGATTTGTCTAGTGTCAGTCTTACTAAGGAGATTTTGTCGCAGTATGATTGCGTGCTGCTGGCAACAGATCATGATAAATTTGATTACGACTTGATTAAAAACAACGCCAAACTCATTGTCGACTCACGTGGTAAATATCTTGAATCCAACGAAAATATTGTGAGGGCTTAACATGTATAGTTACCCAGAACCAATTACAAACAGAAAAATTCGATTTGCCTTAGTGGGATGTGGCCGCATTGCGAAAAATCATTTTGACTCTATCAAACAGCATGCAGATCAAGCAGAATTGGTGGGTGTGTGTGATATTGATGCAAAGGTCTTAGCGGAAGCAGTTCAGTATACTGGCGCAAAACCCTATAACAGCCTTGAAGAACTGTTAGGTGATACTGATGCGGATATTATTATATTAACCACACCAAGCGGGTTGCATGCAGACCAAACGGTCCAGATTGCGGCTGCGGGGCGTCATGTTATTACAGAAAAGCCGATGGCAACCCGTTGGCACGATGGATTGCGCATGGTCAAAGCCTGTGATGATGCAGGGGTGCGTTTGTTTGTGGTAAAACAAAATCGACGTAATGCCACTTTGCAACTCTTAAAGCAGGCGGTAGAAAAGAAACGTTTTGGTCGTATTTACATGGTAAATATCAACGTATTCTGGACGCGCCCACAATCTTATTATGACAGCGCGGCTTGGCGCGGCAAGTGGGAGTTTGATGGCGGCGCTTTTATGAACCAAGCAAGCCACTATGTCGATTTACTCAATTGGATAGTCGGACCTATTGAAAGCTTGCATGCTTATACGGCAACACTTGAGCGTGACATCGAAGTAGAAGATACCGGCGTGATTAATGTGCGCTGGCGTTCTGGCGCGCTAGGCTCTATGAACGTAACCATGCTAACTTACCCACAAAATTTAGAAGGTAGCATCACCATTATTGGCGAAAAAGGTACAGTGCGTGTGGGTGGCGTTGCTGTGAATGAAATTCAACATTGGCAGTTTGCCGATAAAGACCCCGATGATGAAAAAGTCAAAGCCAGCAATTACCAAACAACCTCTGTCTATGGGTTTGGTCATCCGCTTTATTATGAAAATGTAATTAACGTAATGCGTGGCACCGCAAGCCCTGAAACTGATGGTAGAGAGGGCTTAAAATCACTAGAAGTGCTGATTGCTACCTATTTATCTGCACGCGATGGTAAGCGGATTGCGCTGCCCTTGGATTTTTAGCATGACAATCTCTATTCACCCAACAGCCATTGTGGACGAAGGCGCAACGATTGGAGCTGAAACACGTATCTGGCATTGGGTGCATGTTTGCTCTGGTGCAATAATCGGTAAAGCTTGCTCACTGGGTCAAAATGTTTTTGTGGGCAACAACGTTAATATCGGAAATAACGTCAAAATCCAGAAGAACGTATCTGTTTACGATAATGTAAGCTTAGAAGACGATGTATTTTGCGGACCGAGCATGGTGTTTACTAATGTTTACAATCCGCGCTCAGCGGTTTCTCGTAAAAACGAATACCGTAATACCTTAGTAAAGCAAGGCGCCACGCTAGGGGCTAATTGCACCATCGTCTGCGGGGTCACAATTGGCAGTTATGCATTTATAGGCGCTGGGGCTGTTATCAACCGCGATGTTCCTTCTTATGCGCTTATGGTGGGCGTTCCCGCAAAACAAATCGGCTGGATAAGTCGGTATGGGGCAAAACTGAACTTACCTATTACTGGCAATGCAGAAGCTATTTGTCCTGATACGGGTGAGCAATACAGATTAACTGCTGGTAGCTGCAGCTATATCGGATAAAAGCATGGCTGACTTAATTCCCTTTATAGACTTAAAAAGCCAATACAAAGCGCTTGAGCAAAACATAAATTCGCGAATTCATGCGGTTTTAGCGCATGGGCAATACATTATGGGGCCAGAAGTGGCCGAGCTTGAAACTAAGCTTGCCGATTATGTGGGTGTTAAGCACTGCATTAGCGCAAGTAGCGGCACAGATACGCTGATGATAGCCATGATGGCACTGGGTATTGGTGCGGGTGATGAGGTTATTACCACGCCATTTACTTTTATAGCAACTGGCGAGATGATTGCGCTACTAGGGGCAAAACCTGTTTTTGTGGATATTGATTCGCGCACCTATAATATGGATCCAACTAAAATAGAGGCAGCAATCACCGCTAACACCAAAGCGATTATGCCAGTAAGTCTGTATGGACAATGTGCAGATTTTGATGCCATTAACGCAATAGCAGAAAAACATGGTTTGCCAGTAATTGAAGATGCTGCGCAATCATTCGGTGCCACATATAAGGGCAAAAAAAGCTGCAATCTCTCTACCATAGGCTCAACCAGTTTTTTCCCCAGCAAACCGCTGGGGGCCTATGGCGATGGCGGTGCGTTGTTTACCAACAATGAACAGCTTGCCAAAGCGATGCGTGAAATAAGGGCGCATGGGCAAGAAAAACGTTACTACCACACAAAAATTGGCATCAATGGTCGGCTAGATACCCTGCAAGCGGCGATTTTACTGGCAAAACTAGAGCGCTTTGACTGGGAAGTTGAGCAGCGCAGCAAGCTAGGCGCGCATTATACGGCGTTAATACAAGCCTTCAATGCAAAAAATCCACAGCAAGCTGTAATCACGCCCTACATTGAGTCTCACAATACAAGTGTTTATGCGCAATACACGCTACGAGTAGCAAATCGCCAGCAAGTACAACAAAAACTCAAAGAAGCTGGAATACCTACCGCAGTTCATTACCCAGTGCCACTACACTTACAGCCTGCCTTTGCAAATTTAGGCCAAAGCGAGGGTTGCTACTCTATTTCAGAAGCAGTAGCAAAAGAAGTGATGAGTTTACCGATGGGGCCAGATTTAGATATTAATACGCAAAACAAGATAGTGAATTGCTTAGCGCAAGCATTGAATAGCATTTAATGTTAAAAAAAATATTCAAAGCTAAGCTGATAGGCAACACAGCAATTTACGCATTGGCCAATGTGTTAAATGGAGCCATTCCATTTTTATTATTGCCTATATTAACTAGAGTTTTTACACCAGAAGAGTACGGATTAGTCACTTTGATCAGTGCGGTTATTGCCATTCTCGGCGCATTTACTGGCTTAAGTGTGCATGGTGCGGTAAGTGTTAAATATTTCGATAAAGAAATAAATCACCCCAAGTTTGTGGGGGCCAGTTTATTCGTGTTGGCAGGCAGTACTTCTGCAGTATTAATCTTTCTGTTGATTGCCGGCAACCAACTTTCTGCATGGATACACATACCAAAACAATGGCTTATTATTGCGGCAATAGCATCAGCCGCCCAGTTTGTTATTAATATTAGGCTAACCATGTGGCAAGTACAAGAAAAAGCCATCCGCTATGGTTTTTTTCAAGTAACGCAAACAATTTTCAACCTAACTTTATCGCTCGCTTTAGTGTTTTGGATGTTAATGGGGTGGGAAGGGCGCGCTTGGGGCATTGTAATAGCCACGCTTTTTTTTGCAGTGGTAGCAATTATTACCATACACAAAGAAAAGCTTGTTTACTGGTCTGGCGATAAGCAATACGCCAAAGCTGCTATGCGCTTTGGGGTGCCACTGATACCGCATGTAATTGGCGGGCTTGTAATTGCAACTGCTGACAGATTTATAATCGCGAAACTTATGGGGTCAGATTCTGTAGGTATATTTGCTGTGGCTATTCAGATATCAATGGTAATTACCTTTTTAGTTGATGCATTTCTTAAGTCATATTCTCCTTACTTATTTAAAAAATTAAGTGCGATTTCAGACATAGATAAAGAAAATATAGTGAAAATGACCTATGCCCTGTTCATGATATTTTTCATTTTTAG
>JBQTJZ010000215.1:0-4244 GCA_052386615.1 Methylophilaceae bacterium | reverse complement strand
GATTGCGCCGATTGCGATGGAAAGTGGCTTGCGCTTTGCTATCCGTGAAGGTGGTCGTACCGTCGGTGCCGGCGTCGTCGCGAAAATTATTGAATAAGATGAGGGTAATAAACTAGAGCTACGTTTTGGCGTAGCTTTTGAAGTTTTTAGTTTTAGGTAGCAAACAAGATTTGAAGAAAGTTAATAGGCCAATAGCTCAATTGGTAGAGTATCGGTCTCCAAAACCGAGGGTTGGGGGTTCGAGACCCTCTTGGCCTGCCAAATGTAAAGTGCAACTTGTTTAAGCGTTGCAAAGTTAAAATTGCAACTCAATGGTTGAGTTGCCTTAAAAGTGTTTAAGTGAAGACCTTATGATAGATAAAATTAAGCTAGTGCTGTCCTTGCTGCTGGTTGCAGCAGGTATTGCTGGTTTTTATCTTTTAGCTGATAGTGCATTAGTGCTACGTATTCTTGCTTTTCTAGCAGGAATTGCGCTGGCCATTGCCGTGTTTAGAACAACTCCAACCGGTCAAAACGCGTTGGAGTTTGTAGGCGAAGCGATTGCTGAGGCTAAGCGTGTGGTTTGGCCAACACGTAAAGAGACGATACAGACCACGATTGCTGTATTTATTTTGGTGTTGGTTATGGCGGCATTTTTGGCGGTTGTAGATATTGGCTTTGCTTACATGGTGCAATGGTTAATGGGACGGAGTGCTTAATGAGTATGCGTTGGTATGCAGTCCAAGCTTTTTCCGGCATGGAAAAATCAGTAAAAGTAGCACTGGAAGAGCGTATTGCGCGTTCTGAATTGCAGGCACAATTTGGTGATATTTTGGTACCGGTAGAAGAAGTGGTTGAAATGAAAGCGGGTCAGAAAACTATTTCTGAGCGCAGACTTTATCCTGGCTATGTGCTGGTACAAATGAGCATGACAGACGAGAGTTGGCATTTGGTCAAAAGTACGCCACGGGTGACTGCATTTATTGGAGGTAGCGCACAAAAACCTACGCCAATTAAGGATAAGGAAGTCGATATTATTTTACAGCGGATGGACGATAGCAAATCTAATCCAACGCAAAAACTTACCTTTGAAAAAGGGGAGTCAGTACGCGTGGTCGATGGTCCGTTTAAAGACTTTTCTGGTGGTGTGGAAGAAGTCAATTATGAAAAAAGCAAGTTACGTGTCTCAGTTTCAATTTTTGGTCGCGCGACGCCAGTAGAATTGGATTTTAGTCAGATTGAAAAAGAAGTTTAGTCACTAAAATTGTTGTAAAAGTTAGTAGTTTTCATTAATAGAGGAGCTTTACTGAATTAAAGCGTTTGTACTCACAGGAGAAAAGCATGGCAAAAAAAGTCATTGGCTACATTAAACTGCAGATTCCCGCAGGCAAAGCCAACCCAAGTCCACCAGTTGGTCCAGCATTGGGTCAACGTGGTTTGAATATTATGGAATTCTGTAAAGCGTTCAACGCGGCAACGCAGAATGTTGAACCTGGCCTACCGATTCCTGTCGTGATTACCGCGTTTGCGGATAAGAGCTTCACGTTTGTGATGAAGACGCCGCCAGCGACTATTTTGATTAAAAAAGCAGCAAAATTAGACAAAGGCTCACCACGTCCCCATACCGACAAAGTAGGTAAAATTACGCGCAAACAAGCAGAAGAGATTGCTACGACTAAAATGCCTGACTTAACAGCGGCAGATATGGATGCAGCGGTGCGTACTATCGCAGGCAGTGCACGCAGTATGGGTATTGAAGTGGAGGGTGCATAACATGGGTAAAAGAATAGACGCATTACGCGCAAAAATTGACCGTAACAAACTTTATCCAGTGCAAGATGCGCTGACTCTAGTGAAAGATGGCGCAAAAGTTAAATTTGATGAGTCAGTGGATGCGGTGATTAACTTAGGTATCGATGCACGTAAATCAGATCAATTGATTCGCGGTGCGATAGTGTTACCTAACGGTACAGGCAAAACAACACGTGTGGCTGTATTTGCACAAGGTGCACAAGCTGAAGCGGCTAAAGCAGCGGGTGCAGATATTGTGGGTTTTGAGGATTTGGCAGAACAAGTAAAAGCAGGCATGCTAGATTTTGACGTAGCCATTGCAACCCCAGATGCTATGCGTATTGTCGGTACGCTGGGACAAGTGTTAGGTCCACGCGGTTTAATGCCTAACCCAAAAGTGGGCACTGTAACGCCGGATGCAGCAGCAGCGGTTAAAAATGCCAAGGCAGGTCAGGTGCAATATCGTACCGATAAGGGCGGTATTGTGCATTGTACGATTGGCCGTGCTTCATTCACAGTAGAACAGTTGCAAGGTAATTTGGCGGCGCTAATAGAGGCACTCAATAAAGCAAAGCCGGCTTCATCTAAAGGCGTGTTCCTTAAGAAACTATCGGTTTCTAGCACCATGGGTGCAGGCGTGCGTGTAGATCAGGCTTCTGTAGCATAAAAGAATTATTGGGCAATTAAATTGCTCAAAACAAGAACTTTGGGCTTGCATCCTTGAAATTAGGGGTGCAAGAGCATCAAAGACCGCGGGTATCCGAAAGGATTTAATCGAAGCGGATAAACGGTGGGTGAATGAAGGTGTTTAAGTCTTCAGTCCTCTGCCTTCTATCCCCTAACACCAGCGTAGATGGCGAACCCGATACAGGATATGTTTGAGATATGCCCTGAATAGGACGCCGTAAGCGGTACAGCTTCACAAGAAGTTGTGCTTAATTAACGGAAGGAGAAAAGACCTTGAGTCTCAATCTAACAGAGAAAAAAGCAGTAGTTGCTGAAGTCAGTGTGCAAGTCGCAGCGGCGCAAGCAATCGTTCTTGCTGAGTATCGTGGCATGGGTGTGGCAGAAATGACTTCACTACGTGCGCAAGCTAGAAAGTCGGGCGTTTACTTACGCGTATTAAAAAATACGTTAGTACGTCGTGCAGTTGACGGCACACCGTTTTCTAACCTAGCAGGCGATATGGTTGGTCCATTGGTGTTCGGTATTTCTGCCGACCCAGTTGCCGCCGCAAAAGTATTGAACGACTTTGCAAAAGCTAACGACAAGTTCGTGATTAAAGCAGGCGCAATGCCTAACCAAGTGATGAACGCCGCTGGTGTTCAAGCCTTGGCAAGCATGCCTAGCCGTGAAGAGTTATTGGCTAAATTGCTCGGTACTATGCAAGCTCCAATCAGCAAATTTGTGCAGACACTGAACGAAGTGCCAACCAAATTTGTACGTGGCTTAGCAGCGGTGCGCGATCAAAAAGCCGCCTAATTCATTGGCTTACAACATTTATTAATTTAGGAGTTTTACAAATGGCAACCTCAAAAACAGATATCTTAGAAGCAATTAGTTCAATGTCAGTACTGGATTTATCCGCACTGATTAAAGAAATGGAAGAAAAGTTTGGCGTTTCAGCTGCAGCAACTGCTGTTGCAGTCGCAGCCCCAGCAGCGGGTGGCGCAGCCCCAGCAGCAGCGGGTGCAGAGCAAACTGAATTTACCGTTATTTTAACCGCAGCCGGCGATCAAAAAGTGAATGTGATTAAAGCGGTTCGTGAATTAACAGCGCTTGGTTTGAAAGAAGCCAAAGACCTCGTTGATGGCGCACCGAAAGCGATTAAAGAAGGCGTCAACAAGGCTGATGCAGATGCAGCATTGAAGAAATTGATTGAAGCTGGCGCAACTGGCGAAATCAAATAATAAATTGGTTTTAATCTGGCCGGGCTGACGGGAAACCGTCGGCCTTCGCCGTTTATAAGCGGCACTATTTGTAACAAATTGTAACTCGTTAAAAGCAATAATTTGAAGTTATAAATCAAAGCATTAGGTAATTTAAAGTGTTTTGTTTTCTATCCTCAAAAAATCAGGAGACGCTATGAGCTATTCCTTTACCGAAAAAAAACGCATTCGTAAAAGCTTTGCCAAACGTGAAAGCGTGCAAGAAGTACCTTATTTGCTTGCCATGCAGTTGGAATCCTACAAGGCCTTCTTGCAGGCAGATACACTAGCAGAGCAACGTCTGAATGAAGGCTTGGAGTCTACCTTTAGTTCCATTTTTCCAATTGTCAGCCACTCTGGCAATGCCCGTTTGGATTATGTCAGCTATCAATTAGGCAGCGAGCCTTTTGATGTAAAGGAGTGTCAACAGCGTGGCTTGACCTATGCGGCACCAATTCGTGTCAAAGTACGTTTGACCATCATGGACAAGGAAGCTTCTAAACCAACGGTAAAAGAAGTGAAAGAGCAAGAAGTGTACATGGGCGA
>JBQTJZ010000214.1:0-5347 GCA_052386615.1 Methylophilaceae bacterium | reverse complement strand
GGTTTGGCAAGGTAGTTGATGGTTTCGTTGCCGATATCAATATCGCCGCGGCTGTCGCCTTTTGCCAGACGCAACACCGGCGCTTTCATGGCCAAATCTTCGTTATGTGCAACCCCATTTTTAATATCGAAACTAGCCGTTAATTCGCTAAAATCAGTTTTTTTACGTTTGTCCGCGTCTATATCTTTGGAATTAAATACATTTACTTTGTTTTTAATATCGCGAATACTGCCCGCAATATCCACCCCCTTAAGTGCGCCATCTGCCAACACCAAGGAGGCATTACCTAGCAAACTTTTTTTAAGAGTATTGACGCTGTTGCCTTGTGTGGCGACATCGATATTCACTGTGCCTTTACCCTCCAGCATATTGTTATTAATCGCGTCTACCATTAATGGGCCGATACTGACGCCTTTCATGCTTTGTTTAAAAGCGATGTTAGGCGTGCTACGTGCATCTACCTTAAGTAGCCCGTCCATGCTGCCCTGATATAAGTTAGCGGCGAACGGCGATAATGTCACTAAACCACTGTCGGCTTTTAATCCTACCCGCACGTTTTCTGTTTTTACATTGGCGAGTTTAAGCCAGCCAATTTTGGCTTCGCCCGAGGCATTCAGCTTTTTTAGCGCACTCAAATCTATCGGAGTATCGTTGCTATTTTTAGCTACTTTCGGGTCGTCTTTAGCGATATATCTATCCGCATCCAGTTTGTCAATATTCACATCAAAGCTGTATACGGGATCAGCAAATCTGGTAATCCCTAAATTTGCATTTACTTGGCTGTCGTCTACTTTTGCAGCAAATGGGTTTACGCTTAATTTCTGACCATCTGCTTTCAAATCGATGCGTACATTCGAAGCCTTGGTATTGCCGTATTTTAGATAGCCAATACGTAAAGAACCATCTGCATTCAAGGCTTTAAGCGCACTCAAATCCAAAGCCTTATCTGCCGTTTTGCTTTCAGCAGGCGCTTTGCTGCTGCTGGCATATTGGTCAAGATTAACCTGATCAATATCAATATCAAATGTATATAAGGGTTTGGCAAAATGACTTATACCCAAATTACCCTTAATCTGGCTATCATCCACTTTAACGTTCAAGCTAGTTACATTAAGTTTTTCACCATCTGCTTTAACCAACAGATTGAGCCCTGAAACGCGGTATTTATTATAAATGATATTGCCTATATTCAGTTTGCCTTCTAGCAGTAAATTCTTCAACGCGGATAAGTCAGTTGGTTTGTTGCTATTTTTTGCGGGCTGGCTGGGTTTAACTAAAAGTTTGTTCAGGTCTAATTTGTCTGCATTCAAGTTAAATTTAATATTAGGTTTTTTGAAACTGGTTACGGCAACATCGCCATTTAGCTTAGTGTTATCAATGCTCAGATTGAATTTGCTGTTAGCCAGCTCTTTTTTAATATCAGTATATGCGCTCAGGTTAAACGTACCTTTCATGCCTCTATTGGGCAAGCCTGGGTCTTTTACATCTAGGTTGCCAGCTAATTTAGGCAAATCAAAAATTAAACCCTCAATATTGCCGTTGAAAGGGGAAGAGAATGTGCCATTCATCGTGCGCTTGCCTTGCACGGCAGATAAATCACCAGTGATACCGCTACTTTGTAAAGCTTTGGGCGAGCCTTTCATGTCGGCTAGCACCATATTGGCTTTTAGAGTATCACCGGCTTTATCTTGTGCAAAACTTAAGGTAACTTTTTTGCTAGAGACTTCATTTTTTAAGACAGTTAAAGCGGGAGCACTTAAATCTATCGCTTGTTTTGCGCCATCAAACGTACCTGAAGCGACGAATTTCAACTCATCAACTAAAAATTCCAATTGTTCCGGTTTAGCATCAATATTGCCACTGATTTTGATGTCGACATTTTTCCCATTGAGCATGTCACCCAAAACTCGGCTATCCAAGTCTTTAACTTTGAAATGCTTGGTTTTGGGGTCAATCAAGAAATTACCTTTAATATTTGCGGTTGCGGCAAGTATAGGTTGGTTGGATTCAATCTTGAAATCAGTAGCCAAATCAACAGGCTCTGCTAAGGCAATATGCCCAGATTTTAAGTTCAACGTGCTGATAGCATATCGTGCCCCCGACTCTTCGTCCAAATAGCTAACGGTGGAGTTTGTGACATTCACCCCATCGATGTCGAACTTGATATCTTCAGACTCTTCTTCATCTTTACTTAATAAGTCATCAAAATTAGTTGTTCCATCTTTATATTTAACAATATTGGCTTTGGCGCCATCGATATAAACTGTGTCGACAACCAACTCTTTTCTGAGCAGTGGTATTACGGCTAAAGCCACTTTAACTTCATTGACTGAGGCAAATTCCTTATCTGATTTATGTTCGGAAAGCGACAGCTTGCCTAAATCAGCACCGATTTTTGGCCAATAACTCAGCTTAATATCGCCCTCAATTTTGAGTGTACGTTCTTTTTTTTCTTTAACTAAATCAATAATCTGTTGCTTGTAATCGTTGGGGTTGAATGTAGCAGCGAAATATCCGGCAATGAGCAAAGCCAGAACAACGGTAGCTGCGACCCCGTATAAAGCATATCTGATTGATTTTGACATAGCCATTCTCGCTGATGTTTTGATTTTATGTTAGCAGTGTAAGCCCATATTCATCACATTAACAAGATAATGGGATTAATAGGCTGGGCGTTAGTTCAAACACGAGCGTTATTTCTATCTGAAATAAAGCAATACGCAAACACCGAAAATAATACGATACCAAGCAAACGCTCGAAAATCATGGTTTGCAACGTAACGTATTAGCACCCTAATAACCAACAGGGCCGATAAAAATGCGGTGATAAAGCCTACAGCAAACATGGGGAAATCTGCCATAGTCAATAAATTTCGACTATTAAATAAATCAAAACCTGTGGCGGCAAACATAATGGGGATAGCCAAGAAAAATGAAAATTCAGTTGCAGTCTGACGGGTTAGACCAAACACCATGCCACCTAAAATGGTGGCGCCTGCACGTGAAACACCAGGGAAAAGTGCCAATATCTGTGCTAAGCCAATTTTGAGCGCTTGCGTGCGTGTGATCACTTCAATCTGTTGCGTTGTCCCGTGCTTGGCATATTTTTCAATCAATAAAATCGCAAAGCCACCCACAATGAGTGCAAATGCTACGGTGACTGGCGAAAATAAATATTGTTTGATTTGTTGATGAAACATGAGCCCTACCAAAGCAGCAGGCATAAAAGCAATAAGCAAATTGATAATAAAACCTTGTGCGCTGGCATTGCTAGTGAGATGTGTTGCGGTATTAATTAAGCGACGACGGAACTCCCAGCATACGGCCAGAATGGCTCCTAATTGAATGACGATTTCAAAAATTTTGCCTTTGTCATCGTTAAAATTGAGCAAATCGCCAGCGATAATTAAATGCCCGGTGCTACTGATGGGTAAAAATTCGGTAGCACCTTCAACAATGCCCAGAATGAATGCTTTGAGTAATATCAGTAAATCCATAGGCACATTTTAACAGCTTATTATTTAAGGGAAGAGTTCAAACAAAAAAGGGCACCACCTGCCCTTTTCTGCATAAGTTTATTTAAGCATTGCTAATACGGTGCTGAGTAAATTGCCTGAATCGCTTGATACTTCGCCATTGGGCGTCATTTTGTCAATGACAGTTGGTAAATGCTGCGCAATCTGCGCACTTAAGGTTTCTGGCGAAATGCCAAATTTAGCTGCCATCTCTGCAATGGCGCCGTTACCCAGCACGCTAGAAATTTGCTCGGCAGAAATAGGTAGATTTTCACCTTTGCCCACCCAAGAAGCTGCTTGTTCGGCCAAACCTCCTTCTTTGAACTTATCTAAAATGCCGCCGAGACCACCGTTTTGGTTAAACATTTCCATCGCCACTTGCGCCATACCACCTTGTTCGCCACCCAATTTGCCTAATACCGCACCTGCAATGCTGTCAAATAAACCCATTTTAAATCCTCAACAAATTAAAAAATTTACAATTACTAGGATAGACTAAAAACGCTCATTACTGCGTAAATAACGCCATTGCCCTAGTGGAAGTTTACCTAAATTTATACTTCCAATGCGTACACGTTTTAAACCCACCACATGCAAGCCTACCATTTCGCACATGCGGCGAATTTGACGCTTTTTGCCTTCACGCAACACAAAGCGCAGTTGGTCTTCATTCTGCCAGCTCACTTTGGCGGGTTTGAGTTTTTCGCCATCTAAACTTAAGCCGTGATTCAAGCGTTGCAAATCGGCATCTGATAATGTGCCTTCTACCCGCACCAAATATTCCTTTTCTACACTCGAATCCTCGCCAATTAAATGGCGCGCAACACGGCCATCCTGAGTGAGCACTAACAAACCTGTTGAGTCAATATCCAAGCGGCCAGCAGGTGCAAGGCCATGTAAAAATCCACGTTGAAAATCTTTCGGTTCGTATAAATCGGGGTCATCCAGCCACTCATTATCGGGGTGAACCAATACAATCGCAGGTTGGTAACCATCCTCCGCCTGCCCGCTCACGTAACCAACAGGTTTATGTAGCAATATGGTGACTTGCTCAGCCTGTTGCTCGTAGGCATAACCACTAATTACAATGTCGGCATCAGGCCTAATGCGGGTGCCCAGCGTGTCAATAATCACGCCATCCACTTTTACCCAGCCATTAATAATCCATTCGTCTGCTTCGCGGCGCGAGCAAATGCCGCGTTCTGCCATTACTTTAGAAAGCCTAGGCTGTTCTATATTCACGGGCGACGATTTATAGGCCGCTTTTGCGGCTGCGCCATATTGCTGCGTTGCGGTGCCATCATAACCATCACGCGCTTTACCACCACGGCGTGGTGCTTGGCGGTATTGCGGCTCGTTTTTGTCTGGGCGTGGGGTGGTGCGGGTATCTATCCCTGCAGGCTTATGCTGTTTGGGTTCTCTGTCAGGCTCTGCTCTTAACGTACTTCTTAGTGGACGATTTTCATTAGGCTTGCTATCACGTCTTTGCTCTGCAAAAGGCTCATCATGCGCCTTGCCATCAAAACGGTGATTGCGCTGGCCCGCTTTGGTTGCCGCTGGTGCTGCATGCTCACGCTGAGGTGCGGCCTGAACTTCACTTGGACGGCTGATTTTTGGATGTGCTGCAGAGCGGTCACGCTTGGCAGGGTCTGTGCGGCGCACAGGCACTTTGACCACATTTACAGCCGTATTTTCGGGCGATTTGTTAAGTTTAAGGGTTGCCATAAATCATTTTAACATGGGTTTTATCATTAAAGTTCTGCTGGGATATGAACGGTATCTTGGTAGCAAAAATTAATACGGTCTACTAAACTTGTGGACATAAAGACCTT
>JBQTJZ010000213.1:0-12980 GCA_052386615.1 Methylophilaceae bacterium | reverse complement strand
GCGGAAAGGCGGTTTGCACTAATACCTCGCCTGCAATCTCCGCCCGACCTGATCGACCAGAAACCTGCATCAGCTGCGAAAATAAACGCTCGCTTGCCCGAAAATCGGGACTAAACAAAGCAGTGTCCGTATCGATTACACCTACCAAGGTTAAATGTGGAAAATCATGCCCCTTGGCCAACATTTGTGTCCCCACCAAAATGTCGATTTCTTTATTTTGTACTTGCATAAGTAAATTTGTCAGCGCATCTTTATTGCGCATACTATCGCGATCTACCCTTGCGATACGCGCCTCTGGTAAAAGCGTATTAAGGCTTTGTTGCAAACGCTGTGTAGCCTGGCCAACTGGACTTAAATCGGGGTTGCCACAGCTAGGGCATTGCAGAGGAATTTTTTGCTCATACCCACAATGGTGACACTTAAGCCTTTTTTGATTTAAATGCACTACCAACTTGGCAGAACAGCGCATGCATGATGCAATCCATTGGCAGGCATTACAGTGCATCACCGGCGCATAGCCACGCCGATTAATAAACAATAAACTTTGCTCACCACGCTGGTGACAATTGCGCAGCGCAGCAATCAACAATGGCGACAAGCCATTTTCCGTGGGTGATTTTGCAATATCGATGCAACGTATCGTTGGTAAATGCGCGTTGCTCACAGCACGCGTGGTCAAACTCAGCAAACCATATTGATTTTTTTGGGCCAAATGCCAAGTTTCCAATGAGGGTGTCGCACTGCCCATTACTATTGGAATGCTTAACTGTTTGGCGCGTACCATCGCCACGTCACGCGCGTGATAGCGCATTCCCTCCTGCTGTTTGTATGAGCTGTCATGTTCCTCATCGATGATGATGATGCTAAGTTTTGGCATAGGCGTAAACACGCTTAGGCGCGTACCAATGACAATATTAGCTGCACCCGTACTGGCAGCTTGCCAGTTTTGCAAGCGCTCACTTTCACTCAAATTGCTATGTAATGTCACCAGCGGGTACTGGCTAAGGCGGCTTCTAAAACGCGCTTCCAACTGTGGTGTTAAATTAATCTCTGGAACAAGAATGAGTGCTTGTGCATTTTTTTCAGCCAGTATTTTTTGCAATAATTGAATGTAAACTTCTGTTTTTCCACTCCCGGTAATGCCATGCAATAACCATGGTTTGAAGCAGTTTTCTTCCCTTAAAACTGCTGTAATAGCTTGCTGCTGCTCAATATTTAAATTCGGCTCGAGTTTGGATACGTTTAATGAAGGCTTAACCGCAACCACTTCGCTTTGCTGCAGGCAAGCCATTGCTTCAAGCTGTGTTATCGCCTTGCGCCAACCGGATGCAATATCTGCCAGCTGATTTTCGCTTAATGCCCCTGTTTGTAATGCATTTACAATGCGTTGTAATACCACTTGGCGTTTAGGAATTTCGGGTAATTGAATCCCCGGCTTTAGCCTATACACAAAGCTTTTACGCGTATGCGCAGGTTTAATTTGTCGCAGACGCAGAGGTAGTACCGAAATAAGCGTCTGGCCTAGCGGATAATGATAATAATCTGCACAAAATTTATACAGCTTGAATATCGCAGCATCCAGTACCACATCATCAAATACATGAATGACTGGTTTGAGTTTGTCTGTGGCAACTTCTGATGTTTCTGCAATTTCTACTACCACACCGACCAAATTTCGACCCGCAAACGAAACCACTGCGCGTGAACCAATGTGTACATTAAAACCATTATTCGAATAATCGAATAAACGGTCTAGCGGCACATCGAGTGCAATTTTTAGGATGGGTAAGCTCATGTAAAATTAAGGTAAGAGGTAATGATTGACTTAAGTGTTATTAGGTTAAAATAGCGCTTCGATTGACCATGTTTGCTTTACTAATAGAAACATCAACCCTTGAAACAAATCATTTCAGATTTATTGCTGCAAGCTGCAAAAACGCTCATTGCAGATACCTCTTCCTTAGCTATCGTTTTAGAGCGCCCTAAATCTGCCGAACACGGCGATTTTGCGACCAATTTGGCGTTAATGCTGGCAAAGCCCTTGCGCCAAAATCCGCGCGCCATCGCCGAGCAATTAATTAAAGCCTTGCCACAAACTAAAACTATTGCAAAAGTAGAAATTGCCGGCGCAGGTTTTATTAATTTCTTTTTAGCCGATAGTACCAAACAATTAATAGTACGCGAGATTTTACAGGCTGGCGAAAAATTTGGCTGCAACAACACGGGTAACGCTGACAAAGTTCAAGTCGAGTTTGTGTCTGCAAACCCGACCGGGCCGTTACACGTAGGACATGGGCGTGGCGCAGCGGTAGGCGATTGTTTGGCGCGCTTATTGACCGCCAACGGCTGGCAGGTCACGCGCGAATTTTATTATAACGATGCAGGTGCACAAATTGATAACCTCACCCAATCTGTTCAAGCGCGTTGCCAAGGCATTACCACAGATGATCCGCGTTTCCCCGAAAATGGTTATCGTGGTGAATACATTTTAGATATTGCCAACGCCTTTTTAGCAAAAGCAACGATAG
This sequence comes from Methylophilaceae bacterium, assembly GCA_052386615.1. GTDB lineage: Bacteria > Pseudomonadota > Gammaproteobacteria > Burkholderiales > Methylophilaceae > JBQTJZ01. The sequence goes on along the minus strand of JBQTJZ010000213.1, from coordinate 10,452 downwards.
TGACTGACGACATGGAAGTAACTGCCAGTGGTGACTTAGATGATGCAGAATCGATTCGATTATTCAGCGTAGCTTATTTGCGTCACGAGCAAGATTTGGATTTGCGTGCATTTCAAATAAAGTTTGACGTATTTTCGCTCGAAAGTGCACTTTACACCACTGGCAAGGTAGAAAACACCGTGCAAGTTTTGCTTAAAAGCGGGCATAGCTACCAGCAAGATAACGCGCTTTGGTTACGTACTACGAATTTTAGCGATGACAAAGACCGCGTAATGCGCAAGAAAGAAGGCGGATATACTTATTTTGTACCAGACGTCGCTTACCACATGGATAAGTGGAATCGCGGTTTCAAACGTGTTATTAATGAGCAGGGTGCTGATCACCACAGTACGATTACTCGTGTGCGCGCTGGCTTACAGGCGCTCAATATGGGTATCCCGCAAGGCTGGCCAGAGTATGTGCTACACCAAATGGTGACAGTGATGCGCAGTGGTGAAGAAGTAAAACTTTCCAAACGCGCAGGCAGTTATGTTACTTTGCGCGATTTGATTGAAGAAGTGGGCTGCGATGCAACGCGCTATTTCCTTGCGGCACGCCGTGCAGATTCACAATTAGTGTTTGATATCGATCTGGCACGTGCGCAAACCAATGATAACCCTGTGTATTACATTCAATATGCGCATGCACGTATTTGTAGTGTATTGAATCAATGGAATGGTGATGTCACCAGCTTGCTATCAGCAGACTTGAGTCCACTAACCTCACCTCAAGAGGCTACCCTTATGCAAAAATTAAGCGAGTTTCCCGAGATAGTGAGCAATGCTGCCACCGATTTAGCACCGCATGCCATTGCCAATTACTTAAAAGAATGTGCAAGTGATTTACATAGCTATTACAATGATACAAAATTTTTGGTAGATGATTTAACAATTAAACTGGCACGGTTAGCGCTTATTTGTGCAACACAACAAGTGCTAAAAAACGGTTTAGATTTGCTTGGTGTAAGTGCACCAACTAAAATGTAGGTGTTGAATAGGCAAAAAATGACTCGAGATTACAAACCCGCCCCACAAAAAACCAATGCCCGCAAAGGTAGTCCATTTTTTTCTGGTTTGCTCATAGGGCTACTGCTAGGCATAGGCGCGTCTTTAGCGCTTACCGTCTTTATAAAAGGGGGAGATAGCCCTTTTGAAAATAAAGACATTAACGCCCCCAAAACGGAAGCGCTGATTGCAAAAACACCGCAAGAAAAAAACTCAGAGGAAAATGCTTTGCCTCAAGATGAAAGTCCAGAAGGGGGTAAGCAAACGAATGATTTTGATTTTTATACCATATTGCCCGAAACCGAAAGTACCGTAACCGAACAAGAAATTAAAGAAAACACTGCTACTGTTAAAAAAGAGAGTTACTTTTTGCAAGTAGGGGCTTTTCAAAATGTGGCAGATGCCGATAACATGAAAGCCAAATTGGCTTTACAAGGTTTTGAAGCTTTGGTGCAAACTGCCACTATTCCAGATAAAGGGGTTTGGCATCGTGTGCGGGTCGGTCCTCTCAGCGATATCGAGCAAATAAATAAAATTCGTGGAGATTTAACCACCAATGGCTTTAATACCGATCTCATCAAAGTTCGCACGGAAACACCGCCACAATAATCCATCCATAAATTGAATTTATTGTCATCGCCTAGAGTCCATTAACGTTAATAGCTATTGTTCGTCGTTTTAAAAAATATTTAAGGATAAATAATGAAAAAAATTCTGGTCTCTTTCATGTTAACCATAGGTGTTGCCCACTTTAGTGTAGCGGCAGCTGCCGAACCAAAACCTGGTGTAGACTTCGACGCAGTAGCGCAACAGATTCCAACCGACAATGCGACAAAAATTGAGGTGATGGAACTTTTTTGGTATGGCTGCCCACATTGCTATCAAATGGATCCCGTGTTGAATGCTTGGGTTAAAAAACTACCTGCCGATGTTTATTTTAAGCGCATGCCCGCCCTGCCACGTACTGAGTGGGCGCCTATGGCAAAAGCGTACTTTGCCATGCAAACTTTAGGTATCTTGGAAAAGTTACATGGCCCTTTGTTTGATGCTGTTAACAAAGAAAAAACTTTAAACCCCACAGATGAAAAAGCGACGATTAACTGGGTAACCAATAAAAGTGGTTTGGATCGTATAAAAGTTGAAGAAACATTTAAGTCTTTTACCATCAATACTAACCTTAATCGTGCCGCACAAATTTTCCGTGCTTCTGGCGCAACAGGTGTGCCTAGCTTGGTAATTGATGGCAAATATATCACCTCGAGCACTATGGCAGGCGGCAACACACAAGCATTAAAAGTGGCCGATTACATCATTGACAATGTTCGCAAAAATAAAGGTTCATCCACAAAAAAGTAAAAAAATCGGCAGACAATAAAATTAAGCTGCCGAGTAGAGTTCAATAGTGAGTTAACTTAAAACTAAACCCGCTGATGTTGTTACACAGCGGGGTTTTTGTAGGTTATGATTATCTCCATGAACAAAATATTTATTACCGGTGCGTCTAGTGGCATTGGCCAAGCACTAGCACGTGAGTGTGCTGCACGTTACGCAAGTGAAGATTTGGTTCTGGGTCTGGTTGCACGCCGATTAGATGCACTACAACAACTTGCTGATGAATTGCAAACTCAATATAAAATCACCTGCGCTGTTTACTCGCTTGACGTGCGTGAAAGCAGTGCTTTACAAACTGCTGCCCAAGATTTTATTGCCCGCTTTGGTGCTCCAAATATTGTTATCGCCAATGCGGGCGTAAGTCGTGGCACTCTCACAGAACATCAAGAGGATATCGCTGCATTTCAAGCAGTGATGGATATCAACGTGATAGGTATGGTGCATACCTTTAACCCATTCATTGCCGCAATGCGCCAAACTGGTCAAGGACAATTGGTGGGAATTGCCAGCGTTGCGGGCATTCGTGGCTTACCGGGTGCGGGCGCCTATAGTGCCAGTAAAGCCGCTGTGATTAGTTATCTTGAAAGTCTGCGCGTGGAAATGCAAGCCTACGGTATTAAAGTGAGTACCGTTGCACCAGGCTATATCCGCACACCAATGACCGATGTGAATCAGTACAAAATGCCATTTTTAATGGATACTGATGTGTTTGCTAAACATTGCATTGACGCAGTGGAAAACAAGCGCCGTTTTATTTTTATTCCTTGGCAAATGGGTTGGCTTGCAAGGTTTATGCGCTTTGTGCCACCCGCGCTGTGGGATTTTTCCATGCAACACGCACCGCATAAAGAAAGAACTCGCTGGGATTGGCTTTAGTAATTGATAGATTAAGTTGTGATTGGTTGAGAAATGTCATGAATATCAAGTTTCAAAATATACTATTTGCTGGTTTTTTGTCACTATTCTTCAATTTTGCCACTGCAAAAGATGGCATTATTTACAAAACAGCGTCTAATATCAGTTTTGTGAATGGTGGCATAGGCGAAGAACAAGCTACAAACATTCGTCGCATTGCCAATCATTTTTCACTGCATCTCTTATTTTCTGGCGGTAACGAGGGTGGTTGGTTGGCCGATGTAAGTGTGCTAATTCTTGATGGTAATCGCCAAACCATATTCAGCAAAAAACAGGGTGGGCCCTTACTGTATATTGATTTGCCAACGGGTGATTACCAAATCATAGGTCGCTATAACGGCGATCGACAATCCAAGCGCATCACTCTAACAGGCGAAAAATCGCAAAGAGTGATACTGAACTGGAAAGATGAACTTTCTGGGCTAGAGCCCATCATTCAAGGTGAAGAATAACTAGCTTAACCGTAGCGCGGCATCTAGCAGAAACTTGGATAAGTCTATCTATAATCTAATTTAGCTTCAACTAACCACCAGCAATGGCACCCAAAATAAGTAAAGGCTCCGCTCCCGAGATGACCGCTTCAGGCAAAAGCGTATCTGGTGAATGATTGGATAAATCCTTTTCACACGCAAAGAAACGCAAAAATGGACGTCGCTTGTGGGTAACGTGATCACGAATTGTTCCGCGCAACATCGGATAGCTGATCTCAATCTCGTCAAGAACCGCGCTCAACGTGACTGAGTCTTTGATATCAAGCAATACCTCGCCGCTGACGTGCGCCAGTGTGCGCAAATGAAACGGCAGCACAACGCGAATCATGGCAAGGTTTGCACCTCAACTGAAAGTACCGCCGGCAGATCTCGCACAATCGCACACCAGTTGCCTCCGCCATTGGTTGAAGCATATACTTGCCCGCCTGTTGTGCCAAAATAGATGCCGCCCGGGTCGAGCAAATCCACGGCCATCGCGTCGCGCAGCACATTCACATAGCAATCTTTTTGCGGTAGGCCTTTGGTCAAGGCTTCCCACTCATTGCCGCCAGTTTTACTGCGATACACGCGTAGCTTACCTTCGGGCGGATAATGCTCTGAATCGCTTTTAATTGGCACCACATAAACCGTATTTGGCTCATGTGGATGCACTTCGATAGGAAAGCCAAAATCTGTGGGCAGATTGCCACTAACCTCATACCATGAATCGCCGGCATCATCACTACGCATGACGTCCCAATGCAATTGCATAAACAGCACTTCAGGGCGGGCGCGGTGCTGTGCAATACGGTGCACACAAAAGCCAACTTCGGCATTCGGATCGGGCAGGTATTGCGATTTTAGTCCGCGATTGATCGGCCGCCACGTCTTGCCGGCATCGTCGCTACGAAAGGCGCCAGCAGCCGAAATCGCCACAAACATGCGCTGCGGATTAGCCGGGTCGAGAATGATGGTATGTAAGCCCATGCCGCCTGCACCAGGCTGCCATTGTGGGCCGGTACCATGCCCGCGCAACCCTGCCAGTTCTTGCCAAGATTTACCGCCATTGGTTGTCTGAAACAAGGCAGCGTCTTCTACCCCCGCATAAACGCTCTCTGCATCGGTCAGTGACGGTTCAAGATGCCAGACACGTTTGAACTCCCACGGCTTCTGCGTACCATCGTACCATTGGTGAGTGGTGAGTGGTTTGCCGGTTTTGGCAGAAGTGTCATACATAAACTTATTGCTTTCGCCAATGGGAAAGCCTTCAGGGGAGACCATAGGCTCGCCCGGCGCCGTGCCGGGTTGTTCCCAAGTTTTGCCGCCATCGTTCGAACGCTGAATGATTTGCCCAAACCAGCCACTCGTCTGTGATGCATAAATACGGTTCGGGTCAACTGGAGAGCCTTTTAGATGGTAAATATCCCAACCGGCAAAATACGGGCCATTGACCTCCCATTTATCGCGTTTGCCATCCGCATTCAGGATAAATGCGCCTTTGTGGGTTCCCACCAAAACACGTACTCTGCTCATCAGCTTCTCCTTCTGAGTTTTGTCCTAGTCTTTATGTAAACTTCGCTGTAGACAATGATAATTGTCGAATGCAAAAATTAGTGAAAATTGAAATATTAATTCGAAACGTTTTTTTATTTATTCTTTCTTGCTTATGGCTTCAATTTATTGTCAGAAATAATAAAACGTTTTGGCTTTCCGTTGTATTAATCAAATTACTCAACCGTCACACTTTTTGCTAAATTTCTTGGCTTATCCACATCTGTACCCTTCAATAAGGCCACATGATAAGCCAGCAATTGCACAGGGATAGTGTGTAAAATAGGGGAGAGCACCCCCACATGGCGTGGAGTGCGAATAACATGCACGCCTTCGGATTCTTTAAAATGGCTATCGGCATCGGCAAAAACAAATAGCTCACCACCACGTGCTTTCACTTCCTGCATGTTCGATTTCACTTTTTCCAGCAACACATCGTTAGGCGCAATCACCACCACTGGCATATTGTTATCTACCAGTGCTAGCGGGCCGTGTTTGAGCTCACCGGCAGGGTAAGCTTCTGCATGAATGTAAGAGATTTCTTTAAGTTTAAGTGCACCTTCTAGCGCAATAGGGTAGTGCACGCCACGGCCTAAAAATAAGGCATGCTCTTTGTCACCAAAACGTTTTGCCCACTCTCGAATCTGTGGTTCTAAATTCAACGCATACTGCACACTGCCTGGCAAATAACGCAACGCATCTAAATATTCTTCTTCTTGCGCTTTATGTAACAAGCCGCGTTGTTTTGCCAACGTAACGGCAAGGGTAAAGAGCGCTACTAATTGTGTAGTAAACGCTTTAGTGGATGCCACGCCAATCTCTGCGCCTGCGCGCGTGTATAGCACCAATTGTGAGGCGCGTGGCAGGGCGCTTTCCTGCACGTTGCAAATAGATAAGCTTAAATGCTGCCCCAGACTTTGTGCATGTTTTAATGCTTCCATTGTATCGAGTGTTTCACCCGATTGTGAAATAGTGACAATGAGTTGTTTTGGACTAGGGACAGATTTGCGATAACGGTATTCGCTGGCGATTTCTACATTGGTAGACATTTGTGCAATACTTTCCAGCCAATATTTAGCCGTAAGCCCTGCGTAATAACTAGTACCTGCTGCCAGAATCAACACACTATCGATTTGCTTGAATACATTCGCAGCGCCTTGTCCAAAAAGCTCAGATGAAAAGCTGGCATCATCAATCAGTGCTTCGATAGTGTCGGTTAAGGCGCGTGGCTGCTCATGAATTTCTTTTTGCATAAAGTGTGCATAAGGACCTAGCTCTAAGCTGGCTAGAGAGACATCGCTCACGTGCACTTTGCGATCGACGAGTGTATCGGTTTTGTCCCAAATGGTGACTCCGCTGACTTTTACCTCAGCCACATCGCCATCTTCAAGATAAATCACTCGGCGTGTAACAGAAAGCACAGCAGAGACATCGGATGCAATAAAGTTTTCGCCTTCTCCCAAACCCACCAATAATGGGCAGCCAAAGCGCGCGGTAACCATGCTAGCCGGTTCTTTTACCGAAATAACACTGATAGCAAATGCTCCGGCAAGCTCTTTAATGGCCAGTTTTACTGCACTAAGTAAAGGCTCACCTTTATCGTGATAATAGTGGATTAAATGCGCAATCACCTCGGTATCGGTTTGCGATGTAAATTCATAGCCCAGACCTTTTAAGCGATCCCGTTGTTCATCATGGTTTTCGATAATACCGTTATGCACTACCGCAATCTCGCCACACGATACATGCGGATGCGCGTTAGATTCCGTAACGCCGCCGTGCGTAGCCCAGCGCGTATGACCGATGCCTACTAGACCAGAAAGCTTTTCAGCACTGGCTTTCGCTTCCATCTCGCTAACACGACCTACGGCGCGCACACGTTTAATATCCCCATCTAATACGGCAATGCCAGCAGAATCATAACCACGATATTCTAGGCGACTTAGGCCTTCAATTAAGGTTGAAACTACGTTGCGTTTTGCTACCGCACCAACTATGCCACACATATTTTTAGTCTTTCTTTGCTTTAGTTGGGCGTTTCCAACCCACGATACTTTTTTGCTCTTTGGCACGGCAAAAGGTGAGGGCGTCTGCGGGCGCATCTTTGGTAATGGTGGAGCCTGCCGCAATTGTGGCGCGCTTGCCAATAGTGACGGGTGCGATTAACTGTGAATCCGAGCCAATAAACGCCTCGTCTTCAATCATAGTTTTGAATTTATTCGCGCCATCGTAATTGCAAGTAATGGTCCCGGCGCCTATATTCACGTTTTTGCCTACCGTGGCATCGCCCACATAACTTAAGTGATTGATTTTGCTGCCAATATCTACTTGGGTGTTTTTAAGCTCTACAAAATTACCCACATGTGTGTCATTTTGTAGAATTGTGCCTGGGCGCAATCTTGCATAGGGCCCAATGCGGCTATTTTCGCCAATTTCGGCTTTATCAATATGGGTGAAGGGTAAAATTTGCGTACCGGCTTTGATTGTTGCATTGTTAATCACACAATTAGCGCCTATTTTTACGCTGTCGCCTAGCATCACACGGCCTTCAAATAAGCAATTCACATCAATTTCTACATCTTTGCCGCAAATTAACTCTCCCCGCACATCCAAACGGGCAGGGTCTTTTAGCGTGACACCTTGTTGCAAGAGTTTTTCTGCTATGCGCTGTTGATGTACGCGTTCCATCTGTGCCAAATCTGTTTTAGAATTAATTCCGGTCACCGACCATTCGTCTTCTGTCACCGTCGCATTTACTAACACACTTTGCTGCACCGCAAGCGCCACAATATCGGTTAAGTAATATTCACCTTGCGCGTTATTGTTAGTCAGCTGACTTAGCCATAGCGTAAGGTACTTGTTCGGCATCGCCATCATGCCGGTATTCACTTCGGTGATTTTACGCTGCGCTTCGGTGGCATCTTTATGCTCCACAATCGCCGTCACCAGCTGGTTATTTCGCACAATGCGGCCATAACCTGTGGGGTCGGCTTTTATAAATGACAAAATTGCCAGTTGATTAGTGGCCTGTGCTATCAGATTTTTACAAACCTCAACATCCACCAAAGGCACATCACCCAACAGAATCAAGGTATGCGCATCTGCATCTAAATGTGGCACTGCTTGTTGCACCGCATGGCCAGTGCCCAACTGCTCGGCTTGGTTTACCCAACTGATATTTTCATGCGCAAATGCCTCGCGCACTATTTCACCGCCATAGCCATACACCACAATAATCTTGTCTGCGTTTAAGGTTTTTGCGCAATCGATAACATGCGCCAAAATTGGTTGACCGCCCATTTCATGCAATACCTTGGGCTTATTAGAATGCATGCGCGTGCCTTTGCCGGCAGCGAGAATCACGATATTGAGTTTTGGCGCAGTCATAACACTATTCTACTATGGCACTATAAAATATGGCACGCTAAAGATGTGGATATCACCACCACAGTTTAACAATCGCGCTAAAAACTACTCCGCCTGCGCTGCGCTCAAATCTTTTGGGTGGTGCTTGTCAAAATACAGAATATAGCGTTTAATCCAATCTACATAACTCTTTTCAGTGCGCAAGCAGTAATGGTTAACACGCATTTTACTTGGTCTAGCAGTTTTGGTGGGCTTGATTGGTTGTTTTTTGCATTTAAATTTAAAATAGGTGTACTAAAATTTACTTAACTATTGATTCAATGAATACTATGTACTTTTTAATAAAATTAACAACCTGCCCAAATAAAAGATTAAGTTCTTTTTTGGGGTCTACTTTAAGTTGGGGCTAAAAGAGATGAAGCAAACCGTTCTAATTTTGGCTCTCTTATCGACGCAGGCTGTGTTTGCGGAGGCACCAGCCCTAGACTGCAAGGCCGGGCCCGCATCCAAGAATTTTGGTGGGTCGGCTTGGCTGGTGTACGGCTGCAATGACAACAATTCAGTTGTAGCTGTATCAGCGCCGGGTAGCCCAGCCATGCCGTTCTACTTCATATTTTCTTACAGTGCTGGTAGCTATCAGCTTCACGGAGAGGGCACAGGAAACAAAGCTGCTACCGATGCCGCCTACAAAGAGCTGAGCGCCTTCAAGCAAGAAGATATCGTTGGCCTTCTCAAGGCAGCGCAAAATGCCAAGTAGTTCTTGGTCCAAGCGGGTCAGCCCCAACAAGGCGCTCCAGCCGACGTATTTGCCTCCGCTGCGCTACGGCAAATCCGCGGCTGAGCTAGGGCGTTAGGGCTCATGAAAACAGTCCTCACCTTCCTTTGGGACCTTGTCTATTTTCTTAGCGGAGAAGGAACTTGGGGGCTGAAGGCGCATGAAGCATTGGTGCTCGAGGCTGCGATCTCCACTTTTCCCGAACATCTCCAGCGTCAGCTCCGGTCGCAATTGGGTGAACGCATCTTCGTGATTAGAGCTAATCGGCACGTCAGCCATCTGCGCATCTCGGCGCCTTCCATTGAAGGTCAGGAGTTGCAGCACAGCCTTCTGATCGTGAATCTAGGCATCGAGGGCAAGAGGGAGGCAGCGCACGTAGAGTTCTATCGCGGGCGCATCAACACCGTTCAATTCAGGCATCGGGCGAAGGTCTATGCGGGAAAGGCAATACAAGTGCTAGACGTTAAGCCTGGCAACCCTAACCTTTCTCACGCAGCAGCCCTAGATCGTCTTGAGCACGGGAATAATCCGTGAACATGAGCCCTAACAAGGCGTTCCAGCGCGAAATGCTCATCCCATTTACGCTGCGGTCTCGGTTGCTCGGCGCCGTTGAGCGGTTAGCCTTGTACAACGATAAAGGCGTCGCGTGGAGTAAGCACACCGATGAGCAAGCGAGAACGGAAAGGGCTCGGCTCACTGCAAAGATCCAAACGCTGGTCACAAAGCTCGGAAAGGCCATATTGCCACCAGACTTCCTAGCGGCGCTGAAGTCGGGCGAACTCTCAGCGGACGTTACTGGCCATTACGCAGACGTTCTTAAAGACCACTTCAGCAATGCAAGCGCGATCTAACCAAAGCATCAAGTCGACGTCCACGCCTACGCTACGCTCCGGCCTGGCCGCGGCTTATGCTCGGCGTTGGGCATCTTAAAAGCGATGAA
>JBQTJZ010000212.1:0-14143 GCA_052386615.1 Methylophilaceae bacterium | reverse complement strand
CAGGAATTGCGTCAGTTAGCAGGTGGGGTGAACAAGCCGCATCATAATCTACTGCGCGATATCTTGTATTTTGTGGCGATAAGCGATGTCGATAAAGAAAGCATACGCCAGGTAAAACAAGTGTTTGAATTAGATGATTTTGTAGACAAGAAATCAGCGATTCAGATGAGCGGTGTGATAGGCGATGCAGAATTAGCAGTCATTGAGCAATTGAAGACAGAATTAGAAGCTTTGCGCGAAGTTTGGAACAAGGTTTCTAATGACATCAATTTCGATCATATGGCGGAAGAAGCCTTAGTTGATTTAGATAATGTACTCATTACTCATTTCAACGACAAGCTTGGCGTTAGTCTAGCTTTAACACAAAAACTCAGTCAGGTAGTGGTGGTGGATTTGTTTGCGGCGTTGCAGCAAGCTAGTGTTGTTTTGCGAGATGATGCGAGCAAAGTGAATCGTGCAGCCTTGATCGAAGTGGCGGCCGCACTCCATTTGATAGAGGGCTCCCTGAGCCAATATGCACATCTAGATGCCGGCCATACACAGAATTTGTTGTCGGAAATTCAGCGTTTGGAGGCGGTTGCTGCAGGGACCGCTTACAACCAACTCGAAACTTATGGGTCTGGACAGCTTGATCGAGATACACTCACTGCAGTGGTAAAAGATATTAAGGCTTCACTGAAAATAGTTGAGCAGGCACTAGATACTTTTTTCCGTAAACCCACTGAGAAATCTTCATTAGCGCTTGCGCCCAAGCCATTAAAACAGGTTTCGGGTATTTTTGAGATGCTTGGTCTGGTGACCCCGATGGGGATTGTCGATGCGAGTCATTACTTTATTCAATATTTTCAACAAGATGACTACAAAGTAAATCAAGCCGAATTCGAGTTGGTTGCTGAGAGTCTGAGTATGGTTGGTTTGTATACAGATGAAATGCCAAAGGTTAGACCAGAATCTGAGCAAGCACTAGAAGGTGCCTTGCAACGTCTCAAATCAACACTGGAAAATGCAGGTATAGATGCTACGAAATTGGCAGAACAGGCGCCAGCAGTAGCAGAAGATGCAGGTGGCGTTGAGGAAGCCAAAAACCAAGTAACAACCATATCGGCGACTGAGTCAGAGGCAAGTGAGGAAAAAATACTTGATCAAGCTTTCGATGCCGAATTATTGGACATTTATTTAACAGAAGCCGAAGAAGTCATCGCGTACATCGCACAAAATCTGCAGGCTTTACGTGTTAATGCAACAGACCATGCACCACTGACAGAGATGCGGCGCAGTTATCATACACTTAAAGGCAGTGGGCGCACGGTAGGCTTAGTCGCACTGGGTGAAGTGGCTGCACAGGTAGAGATGTTCCTAAACGCAGTACTTGACGCTAAAACCAACCTTAATCAAGGGCAGATTGCCAATATCGAAGAAATTACTGCTGCATTTGCCGCATGGGCGACTGAATTAAAAGCGAATAATCAGGTTTATATCCATCAAGCGCACTGGCTGAGAAAAATAGCCGCATTGCCAGTCATCACTGAAGCAGAAACGAAGACCGAAATAATCACCACAAAAGCAAAACCTGAAGCGCATGTGCTGATCGCGGGCACTCGTAAACTCAGCCGGGCGCTTTATGATATTTTTCTCAACGAAAGTATGCAGAATATTACGATTCTAGAGCAAAATGTCGCCAAAATTGCCGAAAATAAAGCTGTGCAGCCAGATAAAGTGGTACAACGCGCAATACACACCCTTGCCAGCAATGCGTTGGCAACTGGGTTTGCTCCTATGGGCGATCTTTGCCGTGCACTTGAGGGTTGGGTAACTCAGACAAAAGAGGGTTGGACAGCACAGCATTTAGATTTGTATTCCAACGTGGTTAAAACGATTGCAACGATGTGGCAAAAGATTTCTGAGCTTAAAAACCCGCGCTCTGCCCAAGCACTTATTAAGTTGCTGAATGGAACTGCCAGTCAAACTGAACCAGAAAATGAGCCGAATGCCAATCTAGTTGAGACATTACAAGAAGAAGTGGCTACTGATACAAGCGCAGACGCTGCGAACATGGTGGTTGAGTATTTGGAAGACGATCCTGTCGAAGCTACACCAGCGCCAGTCAATGCGTTTGCAGACTTGCACGTGAAGGCGCCTGAAGTGGATCAGGACTTGCTGAGTTTATTTATAGATGAAGCGCATGAGATCTTGCCAGAAATTGGCAGTGAACTGCGCGCTTGGCGTGCAAGTCCAAAATCAAAAAACCATCCCGAAGCGCTACAACGGTCACTGCATACATTAAAAGGCAGCGCGCGTATGGCCGGGCAATTAGCGCTGGGCGACATCGCGCATGGCTTTGAAGAGCAAGTAGTACAGGCGCTGAAGCAATTGCCTACCGCCGAAAATTTTGAAAGTATGTTTGTAGATTTAGACAAAATCGGCAGCTACTTTGAGCGAACTGTTGAGGGTGATTCCGAGCAAACGACTAAGACTAGTCTCGATGAGATGCAGTCACCAGGTCGCAGTATAGATCGCAAAGCACAATTCCTCAGAATGCGTGCTGACACTCTGGATAGACTAATTAACGAAGCGGGCGAAATTTCAATTATCCGTTCACGCATGGACAGAGAGTTGGTGGGCTTCAAGCAGTCATCAAATGATTTGACCGACAGCATTGTGCGGTTACGTAATTATTTGCGCGAGTTGGAAATTGAAGCAGAAACACAAATGCAGTCACGCATGAATATTATGCAAGAAGCCAACGAAAATTTTGACCCACTGGAGTTTGACCGGTTTACACGCTTGCAAGAGCTTACCCGTATGATTGCTGAAAGTGTGAACGACGTTGGCACAATTCAGCATGGTTTACTCTCTAACCTAGATCAAACTGAAGCGGCTTTACAGCAGCAAAGTCGTATGAACCGCGATTTACAACAAGGCCTGTTAGGTGCGCGTATGTTGCCATTCAGACAAATTGTCGATCGTATGCAGCGTATTGTTAGACAAACCGCACGTGAGCTCAATAAATCTGTGAATTTAGTTATTCAAGGCGAAGCGACTGAAATTGACCGAAGTGTGCTGGATAAACTAGGGGCTCCACTGGAGCATTTGTTGCGGAACGCAGTAGCGCACGGAATAGAACTGCCCAGTGAACGTAAAAAACAGGGCAAACTGGAGACAGGTACTATTACCCTCAATCTACGTCGACAAAATGACGAGATTCGTCTCAGCGTAAGTGACGATGGTGCGGGGATTAATCTTGATAAAGTAAAAGAAAAAGCGATTAAAAACAAACTGTTAAGCCGAGATAAAGAAGTGACAGAACAGGCGTTGCTATCGGTGATTTTTGAGCCAGGTTTTTCTACCAGCGAAAAAGTATCGCAAATTGCAGGTCGGGGCGTGGGCCTAGACGTTGTACGTAATGACATCAGTGGGCTGGGTGGACGGGTTGACTTGGCGAGTGAATTTAGCAAAGGCGCAGTTTTCAATATTTATTTGCCAGTGACGCAATCGGTAGCACAAGTATTATTAGTACGGGCAGGGGAAGGTATTTACGCCTTACCCGTAGCCATGATTGAGCAAGCGCAAAAGATTAAACGTAATGAGTTGCTAGCGGCCTATAGTGCGGGTGAAATTAAATGGGCTGGTTCAAAGTATCCCTTGCATCACCTAGCAAAATTGCTGAATCAGCAAGATCATGAAGTGGAAGATACCAACTATACTTCAATCCTGTTGCTACGTAGCGGCGCTTATACCGTTGCATTGCATGTAGACGAGGTGATGGGCAACCAAGAAGTAGTGGTTAAGCCCATTGGTGTGCAGCTCGCGCGCGTGCCCGGTATGGTAGGGGCAACAGTGGCTGGTAACGGAAATATTGTAATGATTATTAACCCGGTACAAATCGCTAACCGTGAAGTATTAACGGCAGGTAATGTTTCAGTTAAAGCAGTTAAAGCGGTTAAACGTGCTGCGGCAAAAGCAGTCGTAAAATTACGTGCATTGGTGGTAGACGATTCACTTACCATGCGTAAAGTGTTGGGACGCCTGCTTGAGCGCGAGGGTTATGAAGTGCTGGTAGCAAAAGATGGCATGGATGCTATGCAGTTATTACAAGAAACGACGCCCGACATTATTCTTACCGACATTGAAATGCCACGCATGGATGGTTTTGGATTGTCACGTAACATTCGCGACGACGCACGCACTGCCAACACCCCGCTCATTATGATTAGCTCGCGTACCGCAGATAAACATCAAAGTCTAGCGACAGAAATTGGAGTAGATGCATTCTTTGGTAAACCAGTGCATGATGAAGAGCTTGTCGGCAAAATGAAGGAATTACTAGCTGCAAGAAATAATAGCTTTGTTTAACCGTGGCTAAATAAAAAACCGCTCTATTGGAGCGGTTTTTTATTTTTTGGCAGCATTTTTTAGTCTTTCCCATCATTTTTGTGGTTGCGCGAGTAAAATATACGTATGCAACATTTGGCTCATTATCCATCCTATATTCACTTGCGCTGTCATAGCGAGTACTCGGTCGTCGATGGTATTGTGCGCATAAGCGACTATATTGCCGCCGCTCAACAAGATGCCATGCCAGCGTTGGCGCTCACGGATTTAAGTAATCTATTTGGTGCGATTAAATTTTACAAAGCAGCACGCGAACAAGGCATTAAGCCTGTCATTGGCTGTGATGTGTGGCTGGAAAACCCAAAAAACCGCGATCAAGCGACACGTGCGTTATTATTAGTGCAATCGCTAGCCGGCTATCATTTCTTATGTGAATTATTGAGTCGTGCTTATTTAGAAAATCAATATCGCGGGCGCGCAGAAATTAAATCAGCTTGGTTTGGTAATAAAAATGGCTTGGCTACGGAAGGGCTTATTTTACTTTCTGGTAATGTGCAAAGTGATATCGGGCTAGCTTTAAGTCAAAATAACATTGAACTGGCAAAGCAATTAAGTAGCCACTGGGCAACGTTATTCCCCAATCGATTTTATCTTGAATTACAGCGGGTGGCTAATCCACAAGCAACATCGCAGCAAGTTTCCCAGCAAGAGTTGCTGATTCAGAATGCTTTGGAGGTAGCAACAAATCTTGGAGTGCCTGTAGTGGCAACGCAACCAATACAGTTCATTTCGGCGGATGATTTTAAAGCGCATGAGGCGCGCACCTGTATTGCCGAAGGCTATATGCTCGCGGACAGCCGCCGTCCCAAAAACTTTACCGAGCAACAGTATTTTAAATCACAAGCGCAAATGGTTGAGCTGTTTGCAGATATTCCGGAAGCGCTGGCAAATACCGTGCAAATTGCGAAGCGTTGTAACCTGACGATTAGCTTGGGCAAAAATTATTTGCCTAATTTCCCTACACCGAATCAGGTTGATTTGGCGACATATCTGATTGAGCAGTCACAGCTTGGGCTAGCCCAGCGTATGAAGCAGCTTTATCCTGAAGAAACACTACGTGAGAAAAAATACGCGGACTACCAGAGTCGCTTAACTTTCGAGTGTCAGATTATCAATCAAATGGGGTTTGCGGGTTACTTTTTGATCGTGGCAGATTTCATTAATTGGGCGAAGAATAACGGCGTGCCTGTTGGCCCTGGACGTGGTTCTGGTGCAGGCTCTTTGGTGGCTTATAGCTTGGGGATTACCGATCTAGATCCGCTTGAATACAATCTGCTGTTTGAGCGTTTTTTGAATCCGGATCGTGTTTCCATGCCCGATTTTGACATCGATTTTTGTCAGGATGGACGTGATCGTGTCATTGATTATGTCAAACAAAAATATGGGCTGGATTCGGTTTCTCAAATAGCTACTTTTGGCACCATGGCGGCAAAAGCGGTGATTCGCGATGTGGGACGTGTGCTCGATTTACCGTTTAATTTTGTGGATGGCATCGCAAAACTAATCCCACTCGAGCTAGGCATCACTTTGAGTAGTGCCTTAGAGAAAGAACCGCAATTGCAAGAGCGTCGCGAGAACGAAGAAGAAGTTGCTGAGTTGCTTGAGCTTGCATTGAGGCTGGAGGGCTTGGTACGAAACGTCGGCATGCATGCGGGTGGCGTATTGATTGCGCCAGGCAAGATTTCTGATTTTTCGCCTATTTATTGCCAGCCTGATGGTGCAAGCTTAGTAAGCCAGTTTGATAAGGATGACGTTGAAGCAGTGGGACTGGTTAAGTTCGATTTTTTGGGGTTACGTACGCTTACCATTTTAGATCTAGCGATAGATAGTGCTAATCAGCAACGCAGCTCTGAAGGCTTGCTGCCGCTTGGGCTTGAAAATTTACCGCTGGATGATAAAGCTACATTTGCCCTACTTAAAAAAGCTAACACAACGGCAGTGTTCCAGCTTGAATCACGCGGCATGAAAGATATGCTTAAGCAAGCCAAGCCGGATTGCTTTGAAGATATCATTGCTTTAGTGGCCTTGTATCGTCCTGGACCAATGGATTTAATTCCTGATTATTGTCGTCGCAAACATGGTCAGCAACGGGTGGAATATCCACACCCTTCTACAGAAAATATTCTCAAGGAAACTTACGGTATTGCCGTGTATCAAGAGCAGGTGATGCAGATTGCGCAAGTGGTGGCAGGGTATAGTCTAGGGGCTGCCGATTTGCTGCGTCGTGCCATGGGTAAAAAGAAACCAGAAGAAATGGAAGCGCAACGTGCCATTTTTACGGAAGGCGCGCGTAAAAATGGTTTAAATGAACGACAAGCTAAAGAATTGTTTGATTTGCTAGAGAAGTTCGCTGGCTATGGATTTAATAAATCGCACGCAGCAGCTTATGCGCTGGTAGCCTATCAAACGGCTTATTTAAAAGCGCATTATCCTGCTGCATTTTTAGCCGCAACAATGTCGGCAGACATGAATAATACCGACAACGTACATATTTTCTTTGATGATTGCGCACCCAACCAAATAGAGGTGTTGCCGCCCGATATCAACCAAAGTGAATACCAGTTTAAGCCGCTTAATCATCAGCAAATATTATATGGATTAGGCGCAGTAAAAGGTTCGGGGTTAGCAGCCATCGAATTGATGTTGGCGGCTCGCGAGCGAGAGGGTCAATTTACCGATTTATTTGATTTCTGTCGCCGTTTGGATTTACGCAAAGTAAATCGCCGTGTCATTGAGTCGCTGATTCGTGCTGGAGCTTTTGATACGCTGGAACCGAATCGTGCCGCATTGCTAGCGGGCGTTGGGCTGGCGATTTCGGCCGCAGAACATAATAATAATCACGCTGGACAAAATAATCTGTTTGGTGAGGTGATGACTGAGCAGCATGCACTTCCAAACACCGAGGTGTGGTCAACGGAACAAATTTTGTTGGAAGAAAAAGTGGCACTTGGTTTTTACTTGAGCGGACATCCTTTTTTAAGCTACAAAGACGAGCTTACTCAATTCGTGCGAGGGTCTTTGGCCGATTTAGCCCCACAAGAACAGCCTAAGCTAATTGCAGGAATTGTCGTGGGCATAAGAATACGGATGACACAGCGCGGGAAAATGGCGATTGTCACTTTGGATGATGCTGTGGCGCGGGTAGAGGTGGTGATAGGTGCTGAACTGTTAGCCCAGTATACTCACTTGATTAAAGAAGACCAGTTATTAGTGATAGAAGGACGCGTCAGTCATGACGAATTCTCTGGTGGGAATCGCGTTAGCGCGCGTAAGCTGTTTAATTTGTCATCGGCACGTAGCGCTTATGCCAGCATGCTCAAAATAGCATGCAATGGTCAATCAGATGCCAGTAAGCTCACTGCCATTCTTAATCCGTATCGCCAGCAAGCAAACCATGATAAAAAGTTGTGTCCGGTTAAAATCGAATACCATAATGCGGAAGGTCAAGCCAGTTTGATGCTAGGAGATCATTGGCGTGTGGAATTGCAAGATGATTTAATCCATCATTTGCAGATGTGGCTTTCAAAAGACAATGTAAAAATACTTTATAATTAGGTAACGAAATCACTAGAAAATTTTGGATTAATCACCCCCATAAGCATGTACTAACGAAAGCAATTCAATGAAAGTAAGTTATTTAGATTTTGAACAATCCATCGCCGAACTAGAGAAGCGTATCGATGCTTTGCAGGCGTCGCATGACGAACATGACGCTTTGGATATTTCTGAAGAGCTAGATCAACTACAGAAAAAGAACAAAAAACTGTTAGAAGACACCTATCAAAATTTAAGCGCATGGCAAATTTCGCAAGTGGCGCGCCACCCTCAGCGCCCTTACACGCTGGACTATATTCAGGTTTTATTTACTGATTTTGAAGAGTTGCATGGAGACCGCGCGTTTTCAGATGACCCTGCCATTGTAGGTGGTATCGGGCGTTTGGATGATATTCCAGTGATGGTGATTGGTCATCAAAAGGGGCGCGATGTTAAAGAACGTCAGTATCGTAATTTCGGTATGCCGCGTCCAGAAGGATATCGCAAAGCTTTGCGCTTATTCAGGCTGGCGGAGAAATTCCATCTGCCGATTATTACCTTGATCGATACTCCTGGTGCCTATCCTGGCATCGGCGCAGAGGAACGTGGGCAATCGGAAGCTATTGCGAAAAATCTGTATGTGATGAGTGAACTAAAAACACCCATTATCGGCGTCATTATTGGTGAAGGAGGCTCTGGTGGGGCGCTGGCACTAGGCGTGGTAGATATGCTGTTAATGCTTCAGTACTCTACTTACTCGGTGATTTCCCCCGAAGGTTGTGCCTCTATCTTATGGAAAAGTGCCAGCAAAGCATCAGAGGCTGCCGAAACATTGGCCATTACAGCAGACAGACTAAAAGCGCTGGGTTTGGTCGATAAGATTGTATCAGAGCCGCTAGGCGGGGCGCATCGTGACCCCGAAAAAATGATGCTTACCTTAAAAAATGCGATAAAAGAGAACTTACTAACCATGCGGAAAAAACCCACAGAGAAATTATTGGCAACAAGGTACGAGCGCTTAATGGGCTATGGCAAATTCAAAGAAGCTGCTAAGAAGTAAGCAAAACGCGTTTTCGCACGACACCAGCCTTTTTTTAACAAAGGTTTTTCTAAGTCAGCAACTAGTCAATCCTCATCTATTGCTGGCATTCAGCGGTGGCTTGGATTCTGCCATGTTACTGCATCTGCTTGCACATCTACAAACCGAACTAGACTTTAAGCTTAGTGTAATGCATGTGCATCATGGCTTGAGTACTAATGCGGATGCTTGGGCAGCGTTTTGTCAAAAAACCTGTGCCGATTTGAAAGTTCCATTCAAGCTGCACAAAGTTCAAATTGATTACAATAGTGGCTTAGGTATTGAGGCAACAGCTCGACAGGCGCGTTATCAAGCCTTAATGTCCGCGGAGTCTGATTTTGTCTGTTTGGCACATCATCAGAATGATCAGGCGGAAACTTTGTTACTGCAGCTAGCGCGAGGCGCTGGAGTGAAAGGCTTGGCGGGTATGGCGCCAGTCGATATTGAACGAAAATTGTTGCGACCACTTTTGCACTTCAGTCGAATAGAAATAGCCAGTTACGCAAAACACCATCACTTGCACTGGATAGAAGATGAAAGTAACAACAACACGCGACATGACCGTAATTTTATGCGACATGCAGTATTGCCAACTATTGATGAAAGATATCCAGCTATCACGCAAACGTTAGGCCGATCAGCGATGCACTTGGCTGACGCTAGCCAATTATTAGATGAGCTGGCAGCAATCGATGCGCTAAAGGCGCTAGATGACACAGAATCACAGCAAAGACTCAATTTAACGATATTGAAGAATTTAAGTGCAACGCGCCAAGCAAATTTAATCCGTTGGTGGCTAGCGCAATATCAAATCAATATGCCCAGTACATTGCTGTTGCAGCAAATTCTGCAGCAAATGTTACATGCAAAATCAGACGCTGCCGTTAAAATTAAACTAAGTGAGGCACGCTACCTCATGCGCTATCAAAGCTGGGCATATCTGGTGAGCGAGCCGGTAATGTCGGTTCCCATTAACTTGTTATGGCAAGGCGAAGAGGTGATTATTTTGCCTAATTTATCACGATTATTGTTTAGCCAAAAAATTGGCGAAGGGTTGGCTTTAGAGCGCGGTGGAAGCTTAATTAAATTACGCATTAAAAGCCGAGAAGGCGGCGAACGTTTCAAGCCGGTATTGGGACGTCCCAGCCGCACACTAAAATACGTGCTACAAGCAAGTGAAATGCCGCCTTGGTTGCGCGAACAATTACCGCTGGTTTTTGTCGATGAAACCTTGGCAGTTATTCCCAATATTGGCGTAGATGCGCATTTAAAAGCAGCCAGTCACGAAATGGGTTTGTCAGTGAGTTGGCAACTCAATTAGTTTGATGGAGGCTTTGCCAATAAAGGTTGTAGTTGCGACCAAACATTTTCTAGTAACTTGGCTTGCGCCTCCGCTTTGGGGTGTAACCCGTCGGCCTGCATGAGGTCAGGGTCACCGCCTACGCCCTCCAGTAAAAAAGGCACTAAATTAGCATGGTATTGTTTCGCCAGCTGCTCAAAAGTTGCGCTGAACTGGCGCGTATATTGAATACCATAATTGGGTGGGATTTTCATGCCAATCAGCACAATTTTAGTTTTTTTTTCTTTAACCGCAGCAAGTATCTGGTTCAGGTTATGCTGTATCTCATTTAAGCTCAAGCCGCGCAGACCATCGTTTGCACCTAGTTGAATCAATACGATGTCTGGCCGATGTTGTTTAATCGCCACTTTGATTCGGTTAGCACCGCCGCTGGTGGTTTCTCCGCTGATACTTGCATTAACCACACTGGCATTATAATTTAAGGTCTTAAGCTTTATTTGTAGTAAGCTTACCCAACCTTGTTTTTGCTCTAACCCATAGGCGGCGGAGAGACTGTCCCCAAAAACTAAAATTTTTTGCGTAGCATATGCAGGTGCAGCAACTAAAGTCATTAAAATGACACTAACTGCACACAAAACTTTAATAAGACCTATATTCAAAATGTTACTTCCCCCTTCAGATTCAAAACTAGATACTGCTCTACCACCAACGCAGCAGGCCGAAAATTTGGGCACAAGTTATTCAAAAATCGGCCCAAAGACTCCGATCGAAAACAGTGCAATTTTGGCGACTGAATTATGTAAAAGTGTGGGAGAGAGTCCTCATCGAATCGATATTTTACGCAATTTACATCTACAAGTGGCACATGGTGAGAGTGTCGCCATTGTAGGGAGTTCAGGTTCAGGTAAATCTACCTTACTTGGCCTGTTGGCAGGTTTAGATATTCCTACCAGTGGTGATGTGAAGGTAGACGGCGAATGGTTCAGTTGTTTAGATGAGGATGCGCGGGCTGCCGTACGTGGTCGGCGCATGGGGTTCGTATTTCAATCCTTTCAATTATTACCCACCATGACAGCCTTAGAAAACGTGATGATCCCTTTGCAATTAGCCAAGCAACGCGAGGCAAAAAACATTGCCATGGCAGCGTTAGCGCAGGTGGGTTTGAGTGCGCGCATGCAGCATTATCCTAAGCAGTTATCGGGGGGCGAACAGCAACGTGTGGCGATTGCACGTGCTTTTGCGACGCAGCCTGCTATTTTGTTTGCAGATGAGCCAACTGGTAATTTGGATACTGTAACGGGGCAACATATTATCGATCTATTATTTGGCCTAAATGCACAAACTGGGACAACGCTTATTCTAGTGACGCATGATCATGGGTTAGCACAGCGTTGCCAGCGAGTACTCGTCCTACAAGATGGCGCACTTCATGTAGCTGAGGCAAGCGTATGCACCTGAAATTAGCTTGGCAACAATTGTTCGCACAGTGGCGTTCAGGTGATTTGCGTGTGTTATTACTCGCACTAGTCGTTGCCGTCACAGCGATTACAGCGGTCAGTTTTTTTACCAATCGTATTGCTTCACACCTGAGTAGCCAAGGGGCGCTGGTGCTTGGTGGAGATATGGTGATGATCGCTGATCATCCGATCCCCAAGCAAGCCATACAGTCGAGTCGCGATTATACGCTTAAACATACGCAGACACTAGAGTTTGCCAGCATGGTGATAGCGGGCGAAAAAAATCAATTGGCTGAAATTAAGGCACTTAATGCGGGGTTTCCGTTACGTGGCGATTTAACTGTGCAACTTGATGGGGGGAAAGCTGCACAGACGCTGCAAGACATTCCCAAGTCTGGTGAAGTTTGGATGGATGCAAGGCTTGCCAATAGTTTAGCCGTAGGTTTGGGCGATACTATTGAATTAGGGGCCTCCAAATTTAGCATTAACGGGATACTACTACGTGAGCCATCACGTGGAGGCGATATGTTCAGTTTTGCGCCACGCTTAATGATGAATGCGGCTGATGTAGAAAAAACCGAGCTGATTCAATATGGAAGTCGTGTGAAATATCAGCTGTTAGTTGCTGGGGATGCCAAGAAAGTACAGCTATTTAGCCAGAGACTGGCGCCGCTATTGCAGCGCGGTGAGCGGATAGAAGACCTAAAAACTGCGCGTCCAGAAATTAAAAGCGCACTCGATAAAGCCGAAACTTATTTAGGGCTAGCGGCAACGGTGACTTTGATGCTATCGGTGGCAGCCATGCTACTTGCCAGCGAGCCCTATGTTACACGAAATATGGAAATAGCTGCGTTGCTGCGCTGTTTTGGTGCGAGCAGATTGACAATTCAGCGCATAATGATTTGGCAGACAGCACTCATTGCTTTGATGGGCGCTAGTATTGGCAGTGTACTAGGCTTTATGTTACAAAATGGCTTGGCAGTGCTAGCTGGTAGTTTGTTTTTTGAGAGTTTGCCGACGCCTGATTATCAGCCAGTACTGATCGGATTTGTGGTGAGTTTTGCTGTGTTATTTGCTTTGATGTTACCCAATTTCAAGGCGATTAAAAATAGCGCTGTGGCGCAGATTTTACGCAATGAGTTCACTCTAAGACCAATCCAACACTGGTTTAAGTTTGTTTCAGTGCTGACGGTAATAGTGCTTCTTATCCTTTGGTTAGCTCAATCTTACCCATTGGCCATGGCTGTGATTGTAGGCATGTTACTGATTTGTCTATTGTGCAGTGTGCTGGCTTATGCTTTATCTCACTTGCTCTATGGCTTTTCGCAAACTACGCGTTTTTTGAATACGGCGCAGTGGCATGCGATTAAACTTGGTTTGGCACACTTAAAGCGCAACCGAGCTCTAACGATTATGCAAGTGGTAGGTTTTAGTTTGAGTGCGATGGCGCTGATTTTGCTGATGATGGTTAAAAATGATTTGTTGAATGCTTGGCAAGCTTCTTTACCGGTAGATGCCCCCAATCGATTTATGATTAATATTCAAGCTAATCAAGCAGTCAAAGTGCAAGATTATGCAGAATCTATTGGTGTAGCGAACCTGCAAGTGTTCCCCATGGTACGTGGAAGGCTCATCGCCAAGAATAATCAAGCGCTATCAGCGGATTTGTATGCAGATGAGCGTGCCAAACGCTTGGTTTCGCGCGAATTTAATTTGTCCATGGCAGCTACCATGCAAGCAGACAATCAGTTATTGCAAGGCGAGTGGTGGAGTGCGGGGGACGCCTCAAAGCCCATGCTGTCGATAGAGACTGATATTGCGACTGCGCTTGGTATTAAGCTCGGCGATAAGCTGACTTATGATATTGCGGGCAGCCAAATCCACCTGACAGTGACTAGCATCCGCAAAGTAGAGTGGGACAGCATGCGGGCTAATTTTTTTGTAGTGACGCCGCCTCATACATTAGATGGGTTTCCACTGAGTTATATGACCGCGTTTTATCTTCCCACGCATCAGGAAAACACATTGAATGCCTTGCTACAAAAATTTCCGAATTTCACGGTGATTGATGTTGCAAGTTTAATGCAGCAGGTACGTGGCATTATGCAAAAAATGAGTTTGGCCGTAGCTTATGTATTCAGCTTGTGTGTGGTTGCAGGATTGGTCGTGCTTTATGCGGCGCTTGTCGCTACGCGCGAAGCACGTATTCGAGAGGCTACCTTGTTGAGAGTTTTTGGCGCATCACGCAGGCAGGTGAGTATTGCCGTGTTCGCGGAGTTTTCCGGCATCGCGCTTTTGTCATCTGCCATCGCGGTGCTGGTTGCAAATGGCGGCGCATTTTATGTCAGTGAATACTTGTTTGGTCTCGATTTCCAGTGGAAT
>JBQTJZ010000211.1:0-5224 GCA_052386615.1 Methylophilaceae bacterium | reverse complement strand
AAATTGATTGAAATTAAACTGATATAAGCGGCGATGCTACCAGCAGAACATACAAACTCAGTTCGAAATAATGCGGAAGCGCGTCGTCTGGCTTGGCATTGTCGGCGCGGCATGCTGGAACTCGACATTATATTGCAACGATTTGTGGCGTATCATTTTGAAACGCTTAGCTTAGCTGAATTGCAGCAATTCGACGCAATGCTAGCGCTGCCGGATAATGAGTTTTGGGCACTAATTAATGAGGGCGAGGTTATCGGTGAAAACCATGCGCGCAACACCTTAATTTTGAAATTAAAAGCGGGTTATTATGAGTCAGAATGAAGCTTTAAAAGGTAAACCTATGAGTGAACAATCCATCAACACAAGTACACTTGGCGATTACTGGCCAGGCATTCAGCTTTATTATCCGCCAGTGAAATACGCCCCCAGTTTGGGCATTTACGAAGATATGACACAAGCTTCTGCGCGTATGAAGAAACACGCCCATTTCACCAATGCGCATACTTTAATTTTTGACTTAGAGGATGGTTGTCGTCAAAAACAAATGAGTCGTGATTTACTTAGAAAAGAATTGCCGCAGTTACGTAAGGTGAATGAACGTGTCACAGTAGCGATACGTTGCAATTCTTTTCGTACCGATGAATACGAACTGGACATGCAACTGGTGAGTGATATGGGCGATTGTATTGACGCAGTGATGCTAGCTAAGGCGGGTGAAGCCTATGGTGCGGCAGAAGTGCGTGATTTGTCCAGTTACCTGCTCAATATTAATTCCAATATGACTATTCAGCCGATTATTGAGCATCCAAAATCGCTCAAAATCGCACCTGATCTCATGCAATACAATACGGTAAAACACGTAGTATTCGGCATTCACGATTTTTCCAAGGCCATGGGTATTCAAATTACGCCAGAAAATTGGATTGATGAACTCCAGTTTTTTCTCAGTCAATTACTGTTCGAGGCACGTATTGCCGGTAAAGGGGTGATCGGCGGTGTGGAAACATTGATTGGCGCCTCGGCGATGCCAGAAAAGTTTGTCGAGCCACATGATGTGCGGCGCTGGTTAGATTTGCATGGCGATGACGAGTCACGCATTGTGTATAAGCATGCTTGCGTAGAAGCTGCTATGGGCTTGACCGGTAAGCAAGTGATTCATCCCGGACACATTCACTTATGTAAAACGGCTTATACACCATCGCCTACCGATGTCGCGCAAAAAGTCAGTATTTTGAAAGCGGCGATAGAAGCAGATGCCCTACTGGGGGGTGCGATTAAATTTGAGGGCGAGATGCTAGACCCACCCATGTTTGGTAAAGCGTTGCAAACCTTGCTACGCGCCCATGCTTTGCGTGCACTTAAAACCAGTGATATGCAGTTTGCGGCGGAAGTGCTAGAGCAGTTGCCTGCACAGGTGGTGCGCCAAAACTGGCCATATGGAGTATTGCTATGAGCTTCAAAGCTTATCCAGCTTGGGAATGGGATATCCCAGAATATTTTAATATCGGTGCCGCTTGCAGCGATAGACATTTAGGTACCTCGCAAGCAGAAGCTATTGCGATGATTGTGGAAGATGATACGCTCGGCACTTCGCAAATCACCTTCGAAGCACTCAGTGACCAAACTAACCGTTTCGCCCAACTGCTGCGTCATTTGAACGTTACAGTCGGCGACCGTGTATTGATACGCTTGCCGAATAGTCTGGATTATCCGGTTGCATTTTTGGGTGCTATGAAACGCGGCGCAATCTCAGTTCCCACTTCTACCTTGCTCACTACTGAAGAAGTCGCTTATTTGGCCAAAGATTCTGGCGCAAAGGTGCTGGTAACAGATAAAGCAGCATGGGCTAATATGCAAGCGCATTTACAAGGTGAGGCTTTAGCACAGGTGAGCCATGTGTTGGTGACGGGGGTCGGTGAATTAGAAGCTAACCCAAGCGTTAATGTGCTGGATTTAAGCGACGCACTGCAATCGATAACCAAAACCGAGAAGATACATCAAACCTTGGCTACCGACCCCGCTTACTTGGTGTATACCTCCGGGACAACAGGCTATCCAAAAGGAGTGCTGCATGCGCACCGCGCCTTGTTGGGGCGTGCGCCAGCTAGCACCTACTGGTTCGATTTTGATAGAGGTTCACAGGATAGAATCGTGCATTCAGGCAAATTTAACTGGACCTATGTATTAGGTTCCGGTCTGATGGATCCCCTCTATTTAGGCAAAACAGTCATTGTGCATGAGGGTAAGAACGATGCACACACTTGGACAAATCTGATTGCCAAGCACCAAGCCACTGTTTTTGTAGGAGTGCCGACCATTTATCGTCAAATCATTCAGAAGACAGAAGTGACACAGTCTGATGTTCCAAGTTTAAGACATTGTATGAGTGCGGGCGAGCACTTGTCGGACGAAGTGTTAAGCCAATGGCGGATGCGGTTTGGGGTCGATATTTATGAAGCCGTCGGCATGTCGGAGTTTTCATATTATTTATCACAAAGCAAATTCAGGCCAATTCGTGCTGGTTCGGCTGGGTTTCCGCAACCGGGCCATGCCATCCAATTACTTAATCCTGATACCATGCAAGAAGTAGCGATGGGTGAAGAAGGCATGATTTGTGTGCCGGATAATGATCCGGGTTTGTTTTTGCGTTATTGGAATTTAGACGAAGAAACTGCAAAATATAAGCACGATAACTGGTTTTTCACCGGAGATTACGCTAAATACGATACGGATGGCTATATCTGGTTTTTAGGTCGCAAGGATGACATTATTAAAAGTTTTGGTTATCGCGTGTCGCCATACGAAATTGAGCGCGTGTACAAAGGCCATCCCGATGTCGCCGATTGTGCGGCGATTGGTGAAGAACTGGAAAAAGATAAAGTTTTAGTGGTGTGCTATGCAATTCTAAAACCAGATTCGAATGCTACTGCCGATGATTTGGCGGCATTTGGCAAGCAACATTTAGCAGCCTACAAAGCACCTAAAACCGTGTATTTGGCAAATGACTTTCCACGCACCAAGAATGGTAAAATTTTGCGCAAAGATATTACGCCTAGCATTGCTACTGCAAAAAGTTCGAGATAAGCCATGCCATTGATTAAACAGGAAGATTTTATTGCTAGCATTGCAGATGCGTTGCAGTATATTTCCTATTATCACCCGCAGGATTACATTGAAGCGCTAGCGGAGGCTTACCAACGGGAGGAGTCCCCCGCCGCTAAAGATGCAATCTCACAAATTCTTACCAACTCGCGCATGTGTGCCGAAGGTAAACGTCCCCTCTGTCAAGATACTGGGATTGTCGTGGCGTTTGTCAAAGTCGGTATGGATGTGCGCTTTGAGGGAAATCTTAACCTAGAAGAGATGGTGAATGAAGGCGTACACCGCGCTTATTTATTGCCAGAAAATAAGCTGCGTGCCTCTATCGTGATCGATCCGGCAGGGTTACGCAAAAACACAAAAGACAATACGCCAGCGGTGACACATGTGCAAATGGTGCAGGGCGATACAGTAGAAGTAACCATCGCCGCTAAAGGTGGCGGTAGCGAAAATAAAGCAAAATTGGCGATGTTGAATCCAAATGACAACATTGTGGACTGGGTATTAGCGACAGTGCCAACTATGGGGGCGGGTTGGTGTCCGCCTGGTATGCTGGGCATAGGCATTGGCGGTAGTGCTGAAAAAGCGATGCTACTCGCCAAAGAATCGCTGATGCAACCGATTGATATGCATGAATTGAAAGCGCGTGGTGCACAAAATAAGCTGGAAGAACTACGGTTGGAAATTTATGAAAAGGTTAACAACCTAGGTATTGGGGCGCAAGGATTGGGAGGGCTCACAACGGTATTGGACGTTAAAATTTTAGATTATCCAACCCATGCGGCAAGTTTGCCTATAGCCATTATTCCCAATTGTGCAGCCACTCGACATGTGCATTTTGTATTGGATGGTAGTGGCGTTGCTGAACTTATGCCACCTGACATTAGCCATTATCCGGAGGTGCATTGGCAGCCTAGTGCCAGCGCCCGCCGAGTGAATCTGAATACGATGAGTAAAGCAGAAACCGCAACTTGGGTTGCAGGCGAAACGCTGTTGTTAAGTGGAAAATTGCTGACGGGGCGTGATGCAGCACACAAACGGATTGCGAGTATGTTGGCTAAGGGGGAACAACTGCCAGTCGATTTCACTAATCGTTTTATTTATTATGTGGGGCCTGTCGATGCAGTGCGTGATGAGGCTGTTGGTCCCGCTGGCCCGACCACTGCCACCAGAATGGATGATTATACCGAGATGATGCTTAGCAAAACTGGTCTGATAGGCATGGTTGGCAAGGCTGAGCGTGGCGATGCGGCGATAGAGGTCATTGCGCAATATGGTGCGGTTTACCTTACCGCAGTGGGCGGTGCGGCCTATCTGGTTTCTAAGGCCATTCAGCACTCAACCATCATTGCGTTTGAAGACTTGGGTATGGAAGCGATTTATGAATTCACAGTGAAAGACATGCCGGTGACGGTTGCCGTGAGTGCAGACGGTGAATCCATTCATAGAAGCGGGCCCGCTTTATGGAAAGAGAAAATAGCACAATTGCATGGCAAAAGCATCATTGAAATTAAAAGCGTAAATTGAATGCATATTAATGCCTTTAATGTACTCATGGTCACATATTTTTATGCACTTTAGCCCTTAATCTCAGTCATAATAATGACATGAGCGGAAGATACAACATGAAATCACTAGCACGCATGCTATTAATCATAGCCTTGTTAGGCGTGTTGAATGCCCATGCGGGCGATGTGCTTGGTTATTTGACGGATCAGCAGGGACAGTACACAGGCCCCACGCTGGAAGAAAATGTAATCAAAATGGACACAGACAGGAATGGTTTTGCCGATGTGTACGAAGTGCGCGCTTTTTTAGAGCTTAAACACGGCTCTGGCTACCAAAAAAATGTATTGGACAGATGGCAGGTGGCCGCCATGGGGGCAAGTTGCGGCACATCCTTTGCCAAAGATCTTTCAAATTAGTTAATATCGTTAGCAGGCAATTAGAAACCCATGATTAAAGCATACCAAACTCATGTTCAAGAGCGTAATGCCCTTGGTCTTCCACCGTTACCACTCAATGCAGAGCAAGTTGCCAGCGTAGTCGAATTACTCAAAAATCCTCCAGTAGGCGAAGCTGAGCTATTGTTAGATTTGCTGGAGAATCGTACGCCTGCTGGTGT
>JBQTJZ010000210.1:0-3164 GCA_052386615.1 Methylophilaceae bacterium | reverse complement strand
CAAAAAAATACGCAGGCGCAAGCCAAAAATAATGGCGTAGCGGCGAATATTACGCACACTCAGCCTTTGTGGCTACTGGCAGAGATTACCTATCGCTGCCCATTGCATTGTGCGTTTTGCTATAACCCCACCGATTACGATAAACATACACAAAACGAATTATCCACCGAGCAATGGATTCAGGTATTGCGTGATGCGCGCAAACAAGGCGCAATTCAGTTGGGCATTTCTGGCGGTGAACCATTGCTACGCGATGATATTGAAGACATTGTCATTGAAGCAAAAAAGTTAGGTTATTACAGCAATTTGATTACTTCCGGTGTGGGCCTCACTGAAAAGCGCATTCAGGCTTTCAAGGAAGGGGGCTTGGATCACATTCAGCTTTCTATGCACGATATTACCGAAGAGATTAACAACTTTATCACCAATACCAAAACATTTGAATTGAAGAAAAAAGTCGCTGCCATGATCAAAAATCATGGCTACCCAATGGTGCTGAATGTGGTGATTCACCGCTATAACATTGGCCATATTAAAGAAATTTTAGAGATGGCAGAAGCACTGGGTGCAGATTACGTCGAATTAGCGAATACCCAATATTATGGCTGGTCCCTGGTGAATCGTAGTCAACTCATGCCGCTTAAGGAGCAAATTGATTACGCCGAGCAAGTAACCAATGAGTTCCGCCAAAAAGTCGGCAATAAGATGAAAATCTTTTTTGTGGTACCTGATTACTTTGGCGATCGCCCTAAAAAATGTATGAACGGCTGGGGTGAGGTCTTTATGATTGTCACCGCCAATGGAGATGTGCTACCGTGCCATTCTGCACGGGTGTTGCCGAATATCGAATTTCCTAATGTGCGTGACAAGGGCTTGGAATGGGCGTGGAAGGAAAGCCCGGCCTTTAACAAATACCGCGGTGACGATTGGATGAAGGGGCCATGTGTCACTTGTCCAGAAAAAATGAACGACTTAGGCGGCTGCCGTTGCCAAGCCTTTTTGCTCACAGGAGACGCAGAAAGTGCCGATCCGGTTTGTTCGCTATCGCCCAATCATCACTTGATTGAAAAAGCGATTGAAGACAGCAAAAATCCAGTGTTGGCATCACAACCAATTATTTTCAGAACTGATAAAAATTCCAAAAAATATGTGGTAGGCGACAAAGAACGCGTAGAAGAATTTCACGCTTTACCCTAATTGGTCGTTGCAACCTAGTCTTTCGTTATAATAGAAGGTGTATTGTCTTTAAAGGATTGTCTTTAAGGGCAATGCAACTTTTTCCATTTAGAAGAAATATAAAGTATTAATGAATCCACACTCTAACTTGCTAGTGTACGTTTTAGCCGCGCTGGCAGCGTTGGCGCCATTTGCCATCGATACCTACCTGCCAGCATTCCACGCGATGGCGGAGAGTTTGCAAGCAACAGACATGCAAATTCAGCAAACACTTTCTATTTATCTTTTGCCTTATGCAGTGATGACACTGTGGCATGGCGCGATTTCAGATTCGATTGGCCGCATTGCCACCATAAAATGGGGCTTAGGCGTGTTTGTACTGGCCAGGATCGGCTGTGCATTTGCGCCGAATGTAGAAACCTTGTGGTTCTTTCGTGCGTTGCAAGGTGCGAGTGGTGGGGCGGGCAACACGGTGGCACGTGCTATGGTGCGCGACCTGTTTGAAGGTGCGCAAGCACAGCGGGTGATGGCCACCATTCAAATGCTGTTTGGCATTGCGCCTGCAGTGGCTCCCATGATTGGTGGCGTTCTGCTTGGGTTCAGTTGGCAAAGCATTTTTGTGTTTTTGGCGATATACGCTGCTATCAGCCTGTGGGCAGCAGTAAAATTTTTGCCAGAGACCATGCCGCCAGAAAAACGACTCAAGCTTTCTGCAAAAAACGTACTCAATAGCTACAAAACTATTTTTAGCGATTTAGAATTTGCGAAACTTTGCATTGCATTCGCTGCAGTATTTTCAGCATTTTTTATTTATGTGCTAGGCAGTCCGATGTTTTTGGGCAAGTTGCTGGGGCTATCTCCGCAGCAATATGCTTACTTATTTGTGCCTACCGTGGCAGGAATGATTTTGGGGTCATATTTAGCTAAGCGTGCGGCAGGTCAATATTCGGCAAAACGGGTGTTAAATGCTGCATACATGTGGATGTTTGTGGTTGTTTTGCTTAACCTTGCCATTTGCTATTGGCTGCCAGCCAAACCCATTTACAACATTTTGCCGATTGCGTTGTTTAATGTCGGCATGGCTTTGGTAATGCCGATTATTTCATTGGCTGCGCTTGATCGTCATCCTAAAATTCGCGGTACAGCAGCATCTGGGCAGGCGTTTATTCAAATGCTGTTCTCTACGGTTTCCGCGGGGGTTATCGTACCGCTGGCCTGGGATGCGCCACTGGGCTTAGGCCTAGCAATGGCAGGGTTTTGGCTGGTGAGTTGGTTGGCGATACAGCAGACTAAATTTTGGAAAATATGAAATTGTGAATAAATGGAACATACCTGACTGGTTAGAGAGGGAAGTTATCACAAGGGATGTGCGTTGTGTATATTGCGGTATAGAATTTGGCGTGTGTGGTACCAGAAAGTCGAAAGCATCTTGGGAACATATTATCAATGATGAAAGAATCATCACTAGGGAAAACATAGCTCTTTGTTGCGTGTCTTGTAATGCGAGCAAAGGTGCAAAGTTACTAGCTAGCTGGATTAATTCGTCATATTGTAAAAATAAAAATATTACGCCACTGACAGTGTCAGATATCGTTAAACATGCTCTTGTGAAATAGCCAATTTAGCCCGCGTAGGACGGATTAACAAAGTGTAATCCGCCGTATGGAAACTTTCAAAAAATCATATCCAGCGGATAACGCTACGCTAATCAGCCCTACAACCCAATATCCATGAGCCTTCCAGGGTATATATTTTAACTAAAACTAACCACGTGTGATTTTACCAATATGCGTAAACACGCTTTTGATGCCGCGCCATAGTTTGGGGATGAGCCAAATCATCACCAAAATAAACGCGGCGAGTACACCTAAAAACACTACGGGGTGAGCCAGCGCGAGCCAACCACCGCCTAGTAACAGGCCTTCCTCACCAAATGAAGTAGTGATATTACTGACCGGTTCTGGCGAGGTGTTAATCAGCGCGCGGCT
>JBQTJZ010000209.1:0-3356 GCA_052386615.1 Methylophilaceae bacterium | reverse complement strand
CCGCTGTAGGCAACGGAAAACGCTCGCTAGCATCCAAATTTGGAAGACTTTCAGCGTTCAAACGCAAAGTTTTGAAGGTGAATTGCCGCCGCATAAAAGTATTAGTGGGGTAAAATTTAGCTGCGAGCTCATTTAAGCTTTCCCCCGGTAGCATTGGCCATACCATACTGTCTTTGCTTTCCGCGCCAGTCTCTAAATTCAACAAATCATCCGTATTGGCACTTACCTTGTCAGCCAGTGCAAACGTCATCAAGCACACTAAAATCGAATTGAGCTTCAATCTTGTTTGTCTAGTCTGAATTTATCGATTGACGCCCACGTGCAATAGCCTGCTTAACCTGGTTTGGTGCCGTACCGCCAATATGATTACGGCTCGCGACAGCACCTTCCAGAGTTAATACCGCAAATACATCGTCGCCAACCATAGGGCTAAATTTTTGCAGTTCACTCAAAGACAACTCAGCCAAATCACAGCCTTTCTGCACAGCGTGTTTTACTGCTAAGGCAACTACTTCATGCGCATCTCTGAACGGCAAGCCTTTTTTCACCAAATAATCGGCTAAGTCTGTTGCGGTTGCATAGCCTTCTAGTGCCGCCTGACGCATGCTAGCTGGCTTCACAGTGATGCCACGCAACATATCTGCATAGATTTCCAAGGTCATTAACACAGTATCCGCCGTATCAAATAGCGGCTCTTTGTCCTCTTGGTTGTCTTTGTTATAAGCGAGTGGCTGACCCTTCATTAATGTGAGCAAAGCGATTAGGTGTCCGTTCACACGACCAGTTTTGCCACGCACTAGTTCTGGCACGTCAGGATTTTTCTTTTGCGGCATAATGCTAGAGCCGGTACAAAATCGGTCAGCAATTTCAATAAAATCGAAACGGGAGGATGACCATAAAATCAACTCTTCTGAAAAACGCGATAGGTGTGTCATTAATAAAGCACTGGCCGCGGTAAATTCAATAGCAAAATCTCGATCGGAAACGGCATCCAGCGAATTTTCACATACACTGTCAAATCCCAATTTTTTTGCTACCCATTCGCGGTTAATTGGATAACTGGTGCCCGCCAGTGCCGCGGCACCTAGCGGTAATTGATTAAGGCGCTTTTTACAATCTGCAAAACGTGATACATCCCGCTTTAACATCTCAAAATAAGCTAATAAGTGGTGCCCAAACGTGACCGGTTGCGCTACTTGCAAATGCGTAAAGCCTGGCATAATGGTATCAGCATGTTGTTCAGCCAACTCCAGAATACTCAGTTGCAGATTTTTAATCGCAGCTAAAACGTCGTCGCTCACGGCACGCAACCAAAGGCGTATATCCGTCGCGACTTGGTCGTTACGGCTACGGCCTGTGTGTAAGCGCTTACCTGCTTCACCAATTTTATCCGTGAGGCGTTTCTCGATGTTCAAATGCACATCTTCCAAATCCAGCAGCCACTCAAACGTGCCTGCTTGGATTTCAGCTAAAATTTCATGGAGTCCTGTTTCAATTGCACTTGCATCTGCTGGTGAAATAATCCCTTGCTTAGCCAGCATTTGTGAGTGCGCTAACGAACCTTGAATGTCATACGATGCTAACCGTTTATCAACATGTACCGAAGCAGTATAGCGTTTTACCAGTTCTGCTACGGGTTCATTAAAGCGACCCGACCAAGCTTCTGTTTTGGAGTTAAGTAACGACTTTTTATCTTTTGAGTAGTCTTGCAATTTTAGTGGCTTTATTAAAATAAGGTGACGATGAAAATTTGTTTAATAATAATACACTTACATGTAATATTCATACACATTTTAACCTAGAAACCGCTGTGCGCAAAAATAGCCGATTACCCAATCTACACAATCTTGGTATTCACCTTCGCATTTTGTTGATAGTGAACCTGCTGGCTGTGCTGGCTGCCTTATTGTTAAGTCAGCAATTTGATGAGTTTTTACCCTTGCTTGCCGAGCTGTCTGCTGTGATTCAGCCGATTATTTTATTAAGTATGCTCATTTTATATGTGCTTTACCCACTACTCAGTAAACTTCAATATTGGCAGGGTTTGTTCGCTATCGTGTTGCTGGAAATGCTCATTTCGGCATTTGTGGTGCTATTAATCACTCGTTATTTTTCGTTCGAAGTTGTCACTATTCCCTATCGTGTTATTGTGCTGGCGGGTATTGTTACCGCAATTGTGCTGTACTATTTTTATTTGCAGCAACGCGCTTATTCGCCCGCCATTGCCGAAGCGCGCTTACAAGCACTGCAAGCACGTATTCGCCCCCACTTTTTGTTTAACAGCATTAATGCCGTGCTATCGCTGATTCGTAGCCATCCTAAACGTGCCGAAACTGCCTTAGAGGATATGGCGGATTTATTCCGCGTGCTGATGGCAGAAAATAGGGAGTTAGTCCCCCTCGAAAAAGAAATCGCGCTATGTAAACAGTATTTGAGTATCGAAAGCTTACGTTTGGAAGACCGCTTAAAAATTAACTGGCAATTAGATAATATGCCCACTAAGGCATTAATCCCTCCTTTGATTTTACAACCCTTGCTAGAAAACGCGGTTTACCATGGTATAGAACCGATGCCAGAAGGCGGCGAAATTGTTGTCGCGATTCGCGTAAAACACAAAGAGTTGCATATTGATATTAGTAATCCTTACGTGTCTGAAAATAGTCATCATAGTGGCAATAAAATGGCACTAAAAAATATTAAAGAGCGCCTACATTTACATTTTGATTTAGAGGCATCACTGAACAGTCAGGCCAACAATAATCGCTATAGTGTGCATATCCGATTGCCGTATGAAACCGATTAAATGCCGAGATTAAGCCATGATAACACTGCTTAAAATTTTAATTGCTGATGACGAAGCGCCCGCACGCAATCGTTTGCGTGATTTATTGAGTGAAATTCAAAATACCAGCGTTGTCGCAGAAGCTAAAAATGGCAAAGAGGCGATTGAGCTGGCAACCGAAACCAAACCAGACTTAATGTTATTAGACATTCGCATGCCACTGATGGATGGGCTTGAGGCAGCACAACATGCGCAAAAATTTGAACCTAGACCAAATATCATCTTTACCACAGCGTACGATGTTTATGCCATCAAAGCGTTTGATTTGAACGCAATTGATTACTTACTTAAACCCATTCGGCTGGAACGCCTGCAAACTGCTAT
This sequence comes from Methylophilaceae bacterium, assembly GCA_052386615.1. Taxonomy (GTDB): domain Bacteria; phylum Pseudomonadota; class Gammaproteobacteria; order Burkholderiales; family Methylophilaceae; genus JBQTJZ01. The sequence goes on along the minus strand of JBQTJZ010000209.1, from coordinate 190 downwards.
TGATAAAGCGCATGCACTTAAACCCAAACAGATAGACGCGCTTAAGCCGCTACAAAAAATACGTAGTCATTTAAGCATTCATGAACGCGGCCGCGTGCTACTGGTACCCGTTGACGACATGATTTATCTGCGTGCCGAGCTAAAATATATCACTGTACGTACGATAGAACGTGAATATTTGTTAGAAGAA
>JBQTJZ010000208.1:0-2195 GCA_052386615.1 Methylophilaceae bacterium | reverse complement strand
TGCTTTGCTATTAGTGCTGGCGGATGGTATGGGTGGTCATCGTCATGGCGAAGTTGCCGCGCAGCTGGCAGTTAAAACACTTACTGATGCGTTTCAACGCCTAGCACAGCCTTTACTGAACAGCCCGGCAAAATTCTTAACCGATCATATCCAGCAAGTACATGACATGATTGAAAACGTAACGCAGGCCGATGAGCTTGAAGAATCACCACGTACCACCATTGTGACAGCCATTATTCAGCGTGGCTATTTGTATTGTGCACATGTGGGTGATTCGCGCTTGTATCACTTTCGCGATGGTCATTTGCTATTTCGTACTGAAGATCACTCCATTGTGCAATCTCTCTACAAAAAAGGCGTCATCAGCAAAGAGGAAATGGCAACGCATCCTTACAAAAATAAAATTTACAACTGTGTTGGCGGGGAAACACCCCCTCAAATCGACCTTGCTAATAGAATTGAGCTGACAGAGGGTGACACTATATTGCTATGTACTGATGGCGTATGGGGCGTTATTGGCGATCAGCAAATTAAAGAGATTTTGCATCAACACGAAAATATTGCTGAAGCCACAATTAAATTGTTAGAGAGCTCGGAATTTGCTTCAGACGAAAATGGTGACAATATGAGTGCTATCGGCGTGCAATGGGGCAATCGACAATTGAGTCAAGATGCAGTTTCTACACAGTTGATGCCATTAGGCGAAACCACCACCATTATTAATATCGTCACCCATCAAGTAAATGAAGGCAGTCCTCCAGGTGAGCTTTCTGATGATGACATTGAAAACACGATTGCAGAAATTCAAGCTGCCTTAAACAAAACGCAACAAAAAATCGGCATTTAGAAGCCAGTGTTTTAGCTTATAATTGGCTTTTTTAAATCAATTATTATGTCAATCCGCCCCAGTCAACGTGCCCACCATCAGCTACGTAACATTGAGATTATTCGCAACTATACTAAACATGCGGAAGGCTCCGTGCTGATTAAATTTGGTGATACTCACGTTTTATGCACCGCTAGTGTGGAAGATAAGGTTCCTGGCTTTTTAAAAGGGAAAGGACAAGGTTGGGTAACGGCGGAGTATGGCATGCTACCACGCTCCACCGGTAGCCGCATGGATAGAGAAGCCGCTAAAGGCAAACAATCTGGTCGCACGCAGGAAATTCAACGGTTGATTGGTCGCAGTTTGCGCGCGATTATCGATTTAAATAAATTAGGCGAACGCACTATTCATCTGGATTGTGACGTGATTCAAGCCGATGGCGGTACGCGCACTGCAAGCATTACCGGCGCTTATGTTGCGTTGCATGACGCTGTGTCTACACTCATCGCAAGTGAAAAAATCAGCGAGACCCCTCTCAAGCAAGCAGTTGCTGCAATTTCTGTAGGCGTTTATAAAAATCAGCCCGTGTTAGATTTAGATTATATTGAAGATTCCGATTGTGATACCGATATGAACGTGGTGATGACCGCAGACGGCGGCTTTGTGGAAATTCAAGGCACTGCGGAAGGCGAGCCTTTCGATAAAATCACCATGAATAACATGCTAGCTTTAGCTGAAGCAGGTATTCAGGAATTGCTTGCGCTACAAAAAGTGGTGCTGGGCCCAGTTTAATCCAGGCTTTAACACGTGTTTTCGAAACTCGTCATCGCCACTGGTAACGCAGGCAAGCTAGCGGAAATTCAACAATTGCTGGCGCCGCTTAATATTGAAGTTATCCCGCAGTCTGTATTTAATATTTCGGAAGCCGAAGAACCACATTGCACGTTCATTGAAAATGCACTTACCAAAGCACGTCATGCCAGCAAACACAGTGGACTCCCTGCTTTGGCAGACGATTCAGGCCTTTGTGTAAACGCCTTGCACGGTGCGCCCGGCGTACATTCTGCACGCTATGCTGGCGAACCAAAAAGCGACACTCGCAACAATCAAGCCTTATTAGATGCGCTTGCTACCGCAACGCAGCGCAACGCTTATTATTACTGCGCTATGGTGTTAGTGAGACATGATAATGATTCGCAACCTATAATCAGTGAGGGTATTTGGACAGGTGAAATACTCAGTGCACCGCGCGGCAATCATGGTTTTGGTTACGATCCTTTATTTTTGGATACGACTTTGGGTAAAACTGGCGCTGAATTAACTGCGGAAGCAAAAAATAAAATCAGCCACCGTGGTAAAGCGCTCTCAA
>JBQTJZ010000207.1:0-1752 GCA_052386615.1 Methylophilaceae bacterium | reverse complement strand
TATTAGTCCAGGTTCTGATTTTGTAGAAATTGGGAATGAACGCAAGCATGTAATCAGCTATCTGGAAGACTTTTTATTTCCACCACAACGTGCGCGCTCGCCAGTAAAATCGCTATCGGGGGGTGAGCGAAATCGCTTATTACTGGCAAGGCTATTTGCTCGTCCAGCCAATATTTTAGTGCTTGACGAGCCTACCAATGACTTGGATATCGATACGCTCGAGCTATTAGAAACTTTATTACAAAATTATTCGGGCACGCTATTTTTGGTCAGTCATGATAGAGCGTTTATAGAAAACACAGTTACCCAAATCATCGCATTTGAAGGCAATGGTGTACTGACCGAATATGGTGGTGGTTACGATGACTGGCAAAGATTCATGCAGCAAAAGCTAGCCGCCCAAAAAACAGATGTGCAAACCCAGCTTGTGACTAAGCCTGTCAGTAAAACAACAGAACCCATCCTTAAATTATCCAAACTCAGTTTCAAGGAACAAAAAGAATTAGCCGCTATTCCAGAACTTATTTCCAATCTAGAGGCTGAACAAACCGAGATCTTAGCTAAACTAGCCGATGGCGAAATTTACCGGGCTGATCCAACTTATGCAAAAACATTGCAAATGCGCTTAAGTGAGCTTGCGCTTACCATTGAACAAGCCATGCAACTTTGGAACGATTTGGAAAGCCGGAATAGCTAATTATGGCGCCCTCGACACGAATCGAACGTGTGACCCTCCCCTTAGGAGGGGGATGCTCTATCCACTGAGCTACGAGGGCGGGTTATAGCGACATTTTCTCATACTTGATTCATAATATTGCTATAAACTTTTGGCAAGATTTCTTTTCTAACTCAATAATCGCTTCAGTGAATATATTGATGAAACTTATTATTTATAGCGTCATTTTAATCATTGCATTTTTAGGCTATAAAAACCTAAGCATGGCTAGGACGAAACTAAACATTGGTAACGCTGTGCCAAATTTTGATTTGCCCGATATACATGGCACACGCCATAGCCTAACAACCTACCAAGGTCAATGGCTGGTACTGTATTTTTACCCGAAAGATGATACGCCTGGCTGCACTAAAGAGGCTTGTCAATTCCGAGATGATTTGCAACAACTTGAAGCACTGGGTGCGCATGTAGTAGGTGTAAGTGTGGATGACCGTCAAAGCCATGCCGAATTTGCCAAAAAATATCAATTGCCCTTCCCATTGCTCTCAGATAAAGAGGGCAAAGTAGCGGCCAGTTATGGTGCTCTGACTCACTTAGGTCTCATCAAAATTGCTAAACGTTATACCTTCCTGATTAACCCGCAAGGCATGTTGCAAAAAGCTTATTACAACGTAGATACTTCACGTCATTCGCAACAAATTATTGATGATTTGCATCAATTGCCGGGCGTGCATCTAAAGACATCCTGACTACGTAATATTACTATCAGCAACCAAGGAGTTTCCTCATGAAAAGTGTAATTGTGATTACCCTGCTATTGTTAAGTGGCTGCGCCAGTCAAACGCAATTGGCAAAAATAGAGTCTCATGAATGGACAGAGCTCACTTGTAGCGGTTTTCAAACTTGGCAAAATTGCAGGTCCGAGGCACAGGCTATTTGCCAAAACGGATTTTATACAGCGAATTCTCTTGAGAATATATTGATACAGCGGCGTGTAGTTGAAGTTGCCTGCAGAGGATATGGTTTTCTTAAAATCTCTCGCGCGCAAGCGCGTGCCGGTTCGATTCCGGCCCCGG
>JBQTJZ010000206.1:0-4057 GCA_052386615.1 Methylophilaceae bacterium | reverse complement strand
GCGAATATTGCGCTGATACAGCGTGTGCAACATGGCGTGACCTGTTCTATCGGCCACGGCACAAGTGCGCGAAATAGGCGATTCCCCAAAGTTCTTGGTCATGCCGCCAAATGGGCGTTGAAAAATTCTGCCATTTTCCAAACGGTCAAACGGCATGCCAAAATGCTCTAGTTCGATGATGGCTTTGGCTGCATGCTTACACATAAATTCAATCGCATCCTGATCCCCCAAAAAGTCGGAACCTTTAATGGTATCGTACATATGCCATAGCCATTTATCCTCTGCCACATTCCCTAGCGCCGCTGCAATTCCACCCTGCGCAGCTACGGTATGTGAACGTGTAGGAAACACTTTAGACAGTACCGCGACTTTCGCTCCTGCTTCAGCCAGTTGTAGCGAGGCGCGTAAACCAGCACCTCCGCCACCGACAATCACCGCATCAAATTGATGTTTTTGTAAATGCATAAATGTTTAAATATTCCACAAAATATAACTTGTCCAACCAAGGTAAGCCAACAACAAAACATCTACTCCCACTTGCAGATAAGCGCGCGTAGCTTGGTTAAACACATAATCTTTCAACACATCGGTTACCCCTAACCAAGCATGTATACACAGATTCAGAAAAAAAACCCAAGTCAGCACACGCCACCACCATGGCGAAACTGCCGATACCCAAGTTTGGTAATCTGCAGGCTGTAAAACCGCGAAATACAAACCCGATAAAACAATATAGGTGGCCATGAATAACGCTGTGAGCCTTTGTGAAAGCCATAAGCGCATGCCCGGATATTTTTTTGTGAGCAACTCAATCAGCATGGCGCATTACCAAATAATGTAGGCAAAAATAAGCACCGAAATGACCACTAAGCACAACAGCACGCGACTCGAGAAGCGTGCTTTTTGCAGGCTGGTCATCCAGTGCACGTCTTGACCTAAGTGACGTAGCCCTGCAAAAAAGTGATGAAAAAAAGCCCATGCAAACCCAATCAGCACAAGCTTTATAAACCAATGTTGAAACGTGTTCACCATTTCCGTGTAGCTTACTTGGCTAGAAACTGTAGCGTTAAACGCCCATAACACCAGCGGCAAAATTAAGAATAGCAACATGCCACTGGCCCGATGCAAAATTGACACTACCGCGTTAATAGGTAAGCGAATAGTGAACAAATTAAGGTTCTTCGGCCTGATTTTTTTACCATTTTTTTGCATGGGTTCGCCTTAAGCGGCTTTTGCTACCGCACTCGATACTTTTTCAAGCAAGCGCGGATCAAATGGCTTCGGAATAATATAGTCACGCCCAAACTTGAGTTCGTTTAACTGATAAGCTTTCAGCACTTCGGCAGGCACTGGCTCGCGCGCCAACTCACTTAAGGCGTTGGCAGCGGCGATTTTCATTGCTTCCGTAATTTTTGTGGCTTTGGCATCCAGTGCACCGCGGAACAAGTAAGGGAAGCACAAGGCATTGTTCACTTGATTAGGAAAATCACTGCGGCCGGTTGCCATTAAAATATCATCGCGAATCGCATGTGCCACACTTGGTAACACTTCCGGATCGGGATTAGCCAAGGCAAATATAATTGGATTTTTCGCCATGCCTTTTATCAAATCCGCATCTAACGCGTTTTTCGCCGAAACGCCAATAAATACATCAGCTTGCGGCATAATATCTGCCAATTTTTTTATCTTTGACGCCGCAACCGCCAGTTCACGATTATTGTCGTGCAAATCAGGGCGACTATCATCGATAACCCCCGTTCTATCCACCATGGTAACGTTGGTTGCTCCCATGGCTTTAAGCAGTTTAGCGCAGGAACAGCCGGCTGCACCCGCTCCTAAAAATACAATTTTTGCAGTTGCCATGGTTTTACCCTGCAACTCAAGTGCATTAAGCAGTGCCGCAGCCACAATCACCGCGGTACCATGTTGATCATCGTGAAACACTGGAATATCCAAGCGCTTTTTCAGCTCGTTCTCGATATAAAAACAATGGGGTGCGGCAATGTCTTCTAGGTTAATTCCGCCGAAGGTTGGCGCAATGTTGACGACTGTTTGGATAAACTCGTCTGGCGTCGCAGCATTCACCTCAATGTCAAACACATCGATACCGGCAAAACGCTTAAATAACACTGCTTTGCCTTCCATTACTGGTTTGCTCGCCAGCGCACCCACATTACCCAAACCCAGCACAGCGGTGCCGTCGGTAATCACCGCCACCAAGTTGCCTTTGTTGGTATATTTGTATGCGTTGATGGGGTCTGCGTTAATTTCGCGTACCGGCTCTGCCACGCCAGGCGTGTAGGCAAGCGATAGATCATCCTGAGTGGCGCATGGCTTGGATGATTCGACACTTAATTTGCCAGGTTTTGGAAATTGGTGGTAGTCGAGCGAACGCTGTTTTAGGTCTATCATGGCTATTCCAATTCATTCATATAGTGATGATCATCTGTAATACACAAGCCTAGGCGCCACTCCATCGGCTTATCGCCATAGGTATAAGAAATGCGTTCTATACTTAATAATGGAAATCCCTCTTTCAGCCCTAACAAGCCTGCCACCTCTTTATCTGCTGGAACTGCTTTTAAGCGTTCTTCGGCACGTATCATGCGAACACCAAACTGCGACTCATACATGCTATACATCGAGCCATTGTTTTCTATTACACTCGCACCGTTTAAGCCCTTAAATGGCACGGCTGGCACAACAATATGGTCATAAATTAAAGGACGGCCTGAAAAGGTAAGCAGTCTTTTCACTTCTATGGTGGCAGCGCTCGCCTTAACGTCTAGAATTTTGGCGATATAGGCATCTGCCTTGGTTTTGTTGCACGATAAAAACTCGTTTTGTAACACCTCTTTTTGACCCGTCACCGCAGTGAGTCGCAAAAATCTAAGCTTGATGACATCCTCGTCGTGCGTGGCCACATAGGTTCCTTTGCCTTGGCGACGAATTAAAATATTTTCACTGGCTAAACTATCAATGGCTTTTCGCACTGTGCCTTGGCTTACTTTAAAGCGACCCGCCAATTCAATCTCACTGGGAATCATCTCGCCCGGACGCCACTCACCGCCGATTAAACTTTGCGTGAGCAACACTTTAATCTGGTCATACAACGGGCGATAACTGGGTGAATTAAATTGCTTGTCCATACCAACCTTTATGAGTAATCAAACTTACCAAGCGTATTTATACCACTTTAGTTTTGAATAGTCTAGTATTTTATATCTTATATAAGACATAAGATATATGTTGACAGTTTACAAATGTCTTATATATAATCGACTCACCATTTAACTTAAAAAGTATTCTCATTATGGAATATTGCTTCCGCCCCCGACGTTCTATGCTTTATGTGCCCGGTTGTAATTTGCACTATCTTGACCGTGCACGCACTTTGCCAGCCGATTCTGTTATCCTCGATTTAGGCGATCCTATTTTGATTGAGTGTAAAGAAGCGTCGCGCGATAACATCGTAAAATATGTAGCAGAAGGCGGTTACGGCTCTCGTGAAGTAGTCGTGCGTGTGAACAATCTAGATTCTATTTGGGGTCATAATGATATTAAAGCAGTGGCTAATATTGGTGCAGATGCCATTCTGTTCCCCAATATCGAATCGCGTGAAGATGTATTGAAAGCGCTCTCACTATTGGATGCCGCAGGCGGTAGCCACATGCCCATTATGGTAATGATTGAAAGTCCGATTGCGGTACTCAATGCCAAAGAAATCGCTTCTGCCTCTGACAGAATCAGCTGCATCGTCATGGCTACCTCTGACTTAATCTCGCAACTGCACGCGCAAGTCACACACGAACGTTCTGCGATACTCACTTCACTCTCCTTAGTGATATTGGCAGCGCGCGCCTATGGGCGTTGCGTGGTAGATGGCATTGCCAGCGACTTTAAAAACACGCACTCCTTCGAGTACGCTTGTCGACTAGGTCGTGATATGGGCTTCGATGGAAAATCCTTGATTCATCCCGCACAAATTCCCTACAGCAATGATGCCTATACGCCAAAAGCCTCTGAGATCGCCCATGCCCGTGAAATTATTAAAGCG
>JBQTJZ010000205.1:0-3959 GCA_052386615.1 Methylophilaceae bacterium | reverse complement strand
CTATCGAGCGCTTATTACGCCCTGTAATAAAGATAAGTTCTGTTGCACCTGCGGCAATGGCCTCTTCTGCCGCGTATTGAATCAAAGGCTTATCGACAATGGGTAACATCTCTTTCGGGCTGGCCTTAGTTGCAGGCAAAAATCGGGTACCTAGGCCGGCGACTGGGAATACCGCTTTAGTAATCATCGTCATAAGTTTTGTCGTGGTTTTTCTTAATGAATCGTGGTTATTTCAGGAGTTAATCTTTTATTTTGCTGAACATTTGCGTCAATTGTGTATTCCTCAACCCACATTTTTAATTCATTTTTGATGACACCCTCATCAGCATTCTGCATTGCATCCACCCATTTCAGCAGCTTTTTCACCCAAAGCATATCGGTGCACCGCGCCACAGCCACACGTAATTTTGCATGCGGCGTTGGCAGTGTGTGTTCATCATCTGCCAACAGCTCCTCATACAGTTTCTCGCCTGGTCGTAAGCCAGTATAGGCAATCTCTATTTCATCTTCTTGTAGCCCAGATAAGCGAATCATATCTTGCGCGAGATGCGCTATTTTAACAGCTTCACCCATGTCCAAGACAAATATTTCCCCTCCCAATCCCATTACACTCGCCTGCATCACCAATTGTGCTGCTTCTGGAATAGACATAAAATAACGCGTAATTTCTGGGTGGGTCACGGTCACCGGCCCACCTTTGGCAATTTGTTCTCGAAATTTGGGAATCACGCTACCGCTACTGCCTAGCACATTGCCAAACCGCACAATAATGAATCGCGTCCCCTTTTTTTCTTGCAAGCCCTGACAAACCATCTCAGCCAGGCGCTTACTTGCCCCCATCACATTAGTCGGATTCACCGCTTTATCTGTAGAAATAAGCACAAATTTCTCTATCCCCGCCTCTTTGCATGCATTGGCAATCGAATAAGTGCCCAACACATTATTGGACAAAGCCTCGGCTACATTGGTATTCTCCATTAAGGGGACGTGTTTATAAGCTGCTGCATGAAAAACTACCGAAGGCTGATATTGGGCTAAAAGCGCCTTCACCCGTTTTGTATTCTTTACATCTGCGGTGATATAAGCAATTTCTACTTTCTTGGCCTGCTCTAGGTTAGCAAATGCTTGTTCAATTTGGTACAGCGCGTACTCCGAAATATCCAAGCAAATAAGATGACTGGGTTGATATTTAATAACCTGCTTACAAAGTTCAGCACCAATAGACCCTCCTGCCCCACTCACCAACACCGCTCGCTGTTCGATTAATTGATGTAAGCCCTGATTATCCAACTGCACCGGTTCACGCCCTAGCAAATCCTCCACATCCACCTTACGAATCTGCGAAATACTCACTTTTCCACTCATTAGGTCGTCAAAAGCAGGCACCGTAAGCACGGTCAAACCACATCCGTTCGCAATTTCAACCGCCCTGCGTCTAGCACTGTTGAGCGCAGAGGGCATGGCAACAATCACGTTTTCGACCAAACGGTCTGAAGCCAATTTCGGCAGATCTTGAATGACGCCTAACACTTTTATCCCCATCATTTGTCGCCCACGAATCGCAAGATCGTCATCTAACAGACCGACCACTTGCCAATCTTCACTACGTGCCAAATCCTTGACTAAGGCAATAGCCGCCTCACCCGCCCCCAGTATCAGCACTGGCTTCCCTCGACGATGGGTCAGCCCGTACAGTCGATGCTCTTTCCATGCACGATATGCTAAGCGACTTCCTCCCATCGCCAACATCAGCAAAATCGGTTCTAAAATCAATACAGACCTAGGGATTACACCAAACGGTTGTAGCATCAAATAGCACACTGAAATTAACAAAATGCCGAGGACAACTGCTTTAAGGATGCGTTTAAAATCAGGAATGCTGGCAAATCGCCAAATGCCCTGATATAAACCAAACATAAAAAACATGCTGACTTGTAAAGGTAATATCCATGCTAGATTAAGCCACATGGCTGAGAAGAATGTGGCGGGAACCTGAAAATTGAATCTTAAGGAATAAGCGAATACCCACGCAAAAATGACAGCAAAAATATCATGCAATACTGCAAACAGTAGGCGGGGGTTAGTGAGGAAATTCCAAGCACGCATGATTGACTAGTTTTATTAAAATATTGCCTATTCTACCTAATTTGAATACGAACTTGACCTTTGCTTCCAGTTTTTATCAATTTTTAACAGGATGATGCAGTAAACCAGTAGCCAAAATGAAAATAAAGCCATGACGCTTAAATTGGCTAATCTTATTACTAACAATGCAGAAGCGCTCACAGAGAACATTAATAGATATTCGGCAATGGCCGTTTTTTTATGTCCCCAGCCCATCTGTATCAAACGTTGGTAATAATGTTCGCGGTGCGCCTGCCAAATCCTTTCATGGCGCAGTGCCCGCTTAAGCAAAGTGACCGTTGCATCGACAATAAATGGTGAAAATACTAATAAAGGAAACCATAATGGCCAAAGCTCTAAATGCCAACCTTGCAGGCCTATTGCCCCAGCGAGAAACCCCAAAGGAATTGACCCTGCATCTCCCATAAAAATTTTTGCTGGATAAAAATTAAACATTAAGAAGGCTAAGCAAGAAGCTGAAATTGATGCACACATTAAAGCTAATTTTATATCTCCTAACGAATAAGCAGCCAAAGCATAGACACCAAAGCCAAACACTGCCATACCGCCAGCTAGACCATCTGAACCATCCATGAAGTTGTATAGGTTTGTCATCCATACCAAAGCCAAGACCGCTAAAAACAAGGTATACCAAGATAAATGTGGCAAAAACAACCATGCAAAAAAAACAGACAATGATAATTGCGCAAGCAAGCGCCAGCGCACCTTTAAGCCACGTATATCATCAATCAGTGAAGGAACAACCAGCCCTAATACTAAAATAAACCATAAATAATCAACTCTGGTAATCGTCCATGCAACTACAACACTGATAATAACGGCCACCCCTCCAGTACGCGGTGTATGGTGAACATGCAGAGAACGCGCATTGGGCTTATCAAGTGCAAAATTAGAAAAAGGGCTTTTAAGATAACCCTTTAGCAAAATAAAAGTTAAGAAAAATGAAGTTAGAATAATGGGCATATTTATTTAGAACAGTTTACTAAATAAGACTCTGCAGTGTTTTTTATGCCCTGCTCAAAAGTATAGGCTGGCTGCCAGCCAAGTGCGGTGCGAATTTTGCTATCATCAACAATGAGTGATTGGCTCAACCTATCCAATGTAGCAGATTGGCCAAAAAACCCTGCAAAAAACTTTAATATAAAAACTGGAAATGGAAAAATAAGGCAAGGTCGGTCTAACGCTTTCGCCAGATTTTGAATTAATTCAGGGGTAGAAACACTTTTACCATCGCACACCAAGAAAGTTTGCCTAGTAGCAGCCGGGTGTGTTGCGCAAGCCATTAATGCTCCAACCAAGTTTCCCACATAAATCAAATCACGTTGATTACGTAGTAAAGTAAGCGGCAACGGAACACCGTGCATAATGACTCGCATCATTTGCTCAAAGTTGCCTTTTACGTCTCCCCCATAAACCAAAGGAGGACGCACAATGACTATTTCCAGCCCGGTCTCATCGGCTATACGATGCAAAGATTGTTCAGCCTCCCACTTAGAAACGGCGTAAGCATCTTGTGGTGCTGGCTTATCATGTTCTGAATATCTCTGCCCCGGTCTAGTCTCTTCACCATTCACCTTAATTGAACTCACATAAACAAAACGTTTAACTCCGCTTGCTGCCGCCATCCGGGCTAAATGTTCGGTACCATAGGTATTAATTCGCCGAAATTCGTTTAATGGATTAGAAGTAGCATCGTGCATGATGTGCACTCTCGCAGCCAAGTGTATCACCACATCTACTCCAGCCAGTGCGTTTTCCCAATCAGTTTGTCGGTCAATTTCACCCACAATAACTTGCTTAAATTGACTCTACGC
>JBQTJZ010000204.1:0-13338 GCA_052386615.1 Methylophilaceae bacterium | reverse complement strand
CTTAGTCACAGAACCGCCTCCCAAACCAATCGTTAACACTTGTTTAATCTGATTTGAGAACAGCAGAAAACACATGATGCCGCGTGAATAATTTAACGCCAGCGCGAATGGATCTTTTACCAGCATACCGCTTTGTACTGTGATTGAACCCAAATGCATAGCACGCATTCCGTCGCACTCGGTAACTTCCACTACACTGTCTTGCTCCACACTTTTGTGAATTTTACGATTAAATATCCGCATCTTCACTTTCCACAATCTCAAGTGCGTCTGTTGCAATCACCTGCATAAATTTACAGCTGAGTTCCATCAATAAGCTATCAATATGCTTGATTTCCAATAATACTTTGGTACCCACTTTAAGTTCAGGCAAACTCGGCACTTTAGTAATGTAAAACATACCATCAATACGCACCAAATTTTCGCGCCACACCGTTGCAGTCACTTCGGTCAGTTTTTCCTGTATTAAATACTGTAAGCACCAGTAACGTTCCATGCGCGTCTGAAACTCGCTATAAGTAGCATAGGTGAGCTCAAAATCGCGCATTATCGTCTGCAATTTTCCGTCTTTTGCCTGATACGGCGCAATGTCTTGCTTGAGTAAGGCAATCATTTGGCGCTGATTAATTAAATCGACCGCACGCCTTAGTGGCGAGGTGCTCCATGCATATTGTGCAACGCCTAGCCCTTGGTGTGGTGTAGCTTCTGTAGTCATAAACACTTTGCCACCAGTCTGTGCACGGTAGAGGCCAGCCAAACCACCTTTTTGTAATTCGGCCCCCCACGTGCTATTGACATAAATCATCAATTCCGCTACTAATTTATCCATAGGGGAGCCTCGCTCCCGCGCAACAATCTTAACCATGCCGTTGGTAACATAAAAATTGTAATCAATTTGTGGCGCACGATTTGGGTCGTATTTACCGCGTGCTTTTTCAAGGGATTCTGCGAAACCATGCAAAAATTTGAGCGTAGCCCAGTAAGCATGCCCGCTATCCTCTGCTAGGGTATTAGCATTGAATAGCGGCTCTAGGCTGTCATGGCGCAAGTTGTCCGCCACGTGCACCTGTTCTAATTTAGTTTCGTGCGCCGCTATCTCAAATGCAGGCGTTACTTCACAATACAAACTTAAACATGGCTTTGTTTCGCCTGCATCTAGGCTGAATGGTCGCACTACACTTTCTGGTAGCATGGTGATTTTGTTGCCCGGCATATAGACAGTAGAAAGTCGCTTTAATACAATCTCATCCAAGCGTGTGTTGGGTTGCACCCCAAGTGCTGGTGCGGCAATATGAATACCTACCCGAAAGTTACCATTGTTTAATTTTTCCAGACTAAAGGCATCATCGATTTCATTGGTCGTTGCGTCGTCTATGCTAAAAACACTCACCTTCGCCAGCGGCAAATCCTGCTGGATGACGACTTCATCATAAGGCGGAAAATTGGTACCTTCCTTGAACGTCTCTCGCAAAAACGCACCTAGATGATAATCGTGGGCATCGGCGATCAAGCCTGCATCAAACATTACGCTCAGTGTTTGTCTTGCTGAGCTATGTGCCGCCTCTTCAATCGCCTTCCATTCGGGGCTATTTTTGTCAGGATGATAGATTAAGCTATCCGCTTTTTCAGCAAAACCCTCTGGCAACTGACGGTTATTCAGCATCAACCCCCATGCCGCCACTTGCTCCGCCTGCAGGCGCTTGCGCTGTACTGCGGCTAACGCTAATTTTAACGTTTCGACAGGTGCAGCTTTATAGCGCCCTTTGCCTTTGCGGTAAAAATACACCGGCGCACTATGTAGCTTAATCGCCGTGGCAGCGACCTGAACAGAGCTAGGTTTAATGCCGTAATAATCACTGGCTAAATCTTCAAAGCCAAACTCAGGTTCATCGCAACATTCCCACAAAAAATCTGTATCAAGCTGCTCTGCTTGCTGCTGCGCCGCTTCCATAAACCCTTGTAAATCAGCTTCAAATCGCAATAACACATTCGCCACTTTAACTTTAGAACGCTTACCCGTGGCCGATTCCACCTGTAAACTGCCCTGGCTTTCTGTCATCACAGCAGCCACTTTGAAGTGGCCGTCTTCTTCATAAAATATGTTCATGCACAATCAATCTAACATCTAATCAAGCTGAAAAGCCGCTATTTTACCCTGCTTTGATGAAAGCGCTTGGTCGCTTATCCGTCTAACGCTAAAATAAACCATGGATAACAGAATTCCCGTTACATTACTCACCGGTTTCTTAGGCTCAGGCAAAACTACACTGCTGAACAAACTACTGGTTCATAGTGGCATGAAAGACGCCGCCGTAATTATTAATGAACTGGGTGAAGCGGGCTTAGATCATATCCTCGCGCAAAACGTGGAAAGTAGCTATGTCGCCGATAACACCGTGCTATTACAAAGCGGCTGTCTGTGCTGTACCTTAAGTAACGAACTTGCCGATACGATGCGCGATTTATTTTTTAAGCGGGCTATGGAGGCAATCCCGCAGTTTAACCGCGTTGTCATCGAAACCACCGGTATGGCCGACCCTGGTCCGATTCTAGCTAATCTGATGAATGAACCGGTGATTGAGTCGGTCTATCGTTTGGATGCCGTAGTAGTCACCATTGACGCAGCATATGGCTTGCAGCAGATTGGCGAGCACGCTGAAGCACGCAAGCAAGCGGCAGTGGCCGATGTATTGTTAACAACCAAAGCTGATTTGGCTACACCAGAACAAATTTCTGCGCTTAAGGAAAAGCTCATCTCCATTAACCCGGGCGCCACACAGCACAGTGTTTTGCATGGGGAAATTGAACCCGATTTTATTATAGATGTTGGCTTGTTTGACCCGACCGGTAAACGCGCCGAGCCAGAACGCTGGTTGCGTGCACCTATTAAACCAAGGAGTATGCTGGCAAAAAAAGTACACGATGACGAAATCACCAGTTTCACAGTTACCATGCCCAAGCCCCTCAATTGGGCAGACTTAAAACCACTTATTTTATGGCTATGCCAAACTTATGGTGAAAAGCTACTTCGCCTCAAAGGCATTATCCATGCGGAAGATCAGCCTGCCCCATTAGCGATTCATGCCGTGCATTTTACGCCTTACCCACCCACACTGCTCTCTGGCTGGGAGGAAGATGAACCGATTTCGCGTATTGTGCTGATTGGAAAAGGCTTGGATGAGGTGGCAATTAGAAAAGCGTTAATGCAAATTTAATCTATCAAATCTCAGCCCAGATTTTCTCTAGCCGCTTTACCGAAACCGGAAAAGGCGTCTTTAATTCTTGCGCAAATAGCGAAACACGCAGCTCTTCTATCAACCAGCGAAAATCTTGCAAGGCCGGCGCTATTTTTTCTTGCTGACGCTGTTTATCCACGGCAGCCTCCCAGTTTTGCCATAACAAGCCAACACTGGCGGCGTGTTTGCCGTCACGTTCAGGGTTGCTGGCTTGTTTTTCTATGCGCAATCTAAGCGCTTTTAAATAACGTGGCAAATGCGCAATATACTGCCACGGTGTTTGGTTTAGAAAACTTTTATAGATCAGCCAACCCATTTGACTTTCAACATCTCGCTTAAGCCTGTTAGGTGTAGCTGGCATTTGCGCTTGCCTAGCAACCAGCAAGCTATACTCTATTGCGATACTGCCTACCATGCGGCAAAGCCCGTCGGTGACCGCCGGCAAGCGGGTTCTGGCACGTTGTTTCAGCTTCATAAAGGCATCATTAGTGCGCGGCAAATCATCTTCGCCCATAAAGGCGCGGTCGGCAATCGCGGTCAGCATATCTTCTTTTAAGTCATCAGCATTCATTACATTACGCAATTGCAATGCGTAATGATTGAAATTAGGCAGACTTTTTTCCAGTTGTTTTATTTGTTCTTTGAGCTCAAAACGCATTAAGCGGCACACGCCAGCACGGTGTGATTGTATCGCTACAACCTCTGTATCAAACAATTTCACAGCAACGCTATCAATATTATCTTCCAGCGCAGGGTAGCCTGTGAACTGATGGCCTTCTTTGCTGAATGTAAGTGTTTGCGGCAAATCACCAAAATCCCATTGCTTGAGACCAGTTCTTTCAAGCTGTTTAATTTCATTTGGCGAGGTATTTCTAAAGGTAAGTTGTGCGGCACTACCGAGTAATTTTTTGAGCGCAGTCCAATCACGCCCCATGCCTAGCTCGCGCGATTTTTCATCAATTACACTAAAATTCATTGTTAAGTGTTCTGGCAAATCAGTCACGTTAAAATCTTCGCTATTGATTTTAAGACCGGTTTTGAGATGAATATACTGTGCCAAATCTATTAATAATGGGTTCTCATCTCCCTTTCCCTGCTCTAAAAAGCCTGTGATAAATTCTGGCACAGGCACACAAGCATTGCGTATCGGCTTAGGTAATGACCTTATCAGCGTAGTGAGTTTTTCACGCAACATGCCTGGCACTAGCCATTCTGTGCGGGTTGCGTCCAACTGATTCAACAGTGCAAGCGGCACCGTCGCCGTCACGCCATCTAGCGGATGGTTTGGTTCAAAACGATACTTCAGGTTCAGGGGTATCCCGTCGATCTCGAGTGATTCTGGAAATTGTGTCTCCGTCACGCTTGCGGCACCATGCCGCATCAGCGCATCTTTGCTCAGGTAAAGCAGCCGTGGGTTTAATTTTTCTGCCGTCGCTCGCCAAGCCTCAAACCCAGCACCATTCATGACATCTTGCGGAATAATCGCATCATAAAAAGTAAACAGCACATGCTCATCTACCAGCACATCCTGACGGCGCGCTTTATGTTCCAGATCTTCAATATCGTTAATCAGTCGTCGGTTCGCCTCAAAAAATGAGGCGTGGGTATCAAACTCCATATTGGCAAATGCTGCGCGAATAAATAGTTCACGTGATTCCTGCCTATTAATTGGACCATAATGGACACGACGTTTAGGAATGATAGTTAAGCCATACAAACTAACGCGCTCCCATGCATTAACCATCGCCATTTTTCTATCCCATCGTGGGTCAGAGTAGTGACTTTGCGTCAGTCCGCGCGCCAGCGGCTCTATCCAGTCTGGCTCGATCTTTGCCAGGCAGCGTGCGTATAATTTTGTGGTCTCCACCAGTTCAGCCGCTATTACCCACTTCGGGCACTGTTTTTTAAGCCCCGAACCAGGTGCAATATGAAAACGAATACCGCGCGCGCCAGCGTAAGCTTCACTTTGGCCATCTTTAAAACCAATATTCCCTAGCAAGCCTGCCAATAACGCTTTATGTATCTGCTCAAAATTAGCTTCTTTAGTATTCAGTTTGAATTCCATTTCCCCAACAATCTCGAGCAACTGTGCATGCAACTCTCGCCATTCTCTCAAGCGCAAGAATGACAAGAAATTTTGATGGCATTGATTAAGTAATTCTTTATTCGATTTTTTATTTTTAACCGCATGCCCAAAAAAATCCCACAGTTTGAGATAGCTCATGAAGTCTGAGCCCTCTCCCGAAAACTTGGCATGCGCTTGGTCGGCCGCTTCGCGCTTATCCATTGGTCGCTCCCGTGGATCTTGAATCGCGAGCGCACTCGCAATAATCAAGATTTCCGACAAACACTGCTCTTTTCTAGCCGCCAGAATCATACGACCCACCCGTGGGTCTAGCGGCAATTTGGCGAGCTGAATACCTAAATCGGTAATCTTACGATTCGCATCCACTGCGCCTAACTCTTGTAGCAATAAATAGCCATCGGTAATCAGGCGTGAACTGGGTGCCTCAATGAATGGAAACTCGTCCACATCACCCAGCCGGAGCGAAGCCATGCGCAAGATCACTGCTGCAAGGGAGCTACGTAAAACTTCTGGATCGGTAAATTCAGGGCGTGCGTTAAAATCTTCTTCACTATACAGCCGTACACAAATGCCATCTGAGACACGTCCGCAGCGCCCTGCCCTTTGTTTAGCCGCTGCCTGCGATATCTTTTCAATGTGCAATTGCTCTACTTTTGCGCGCGAACTATAGCGATTCACTCGCGCCAAACCTGCATCTATCACATATTTAATGCCAGGCACCGTAAGTGACGTTTCCGCGACATTGGTCGCCAGCACCATGCGCCGTGTGCCCGTGGTACGGAATATTTTTTGCTGATCTTCCATTGAAAGCCTTGCAAACAAGGGCAGAATTTCGATATGCTTAAGTTTGGATGAGCGTCCTTGATACTTTCTTAAGTGTTCTGCCGTATCGCGAATTTCTCGTTCACCAGGGAGAAAAACCAGAATGTCGCCATCGTCCATTCGCAGCAAATCGTCTGCGGCGTCTAAAATGGCTTCTTCAATCGCCTCTTCTTCGTCATCTTCAGCCAACCAACGCGCCTCGGTTTTGCCTTTGCGTTTAATGCCATGCACGGTTTTATTTAGAGATTCATCGTCATCGATGTCTTCATCTGCTTCAATGTCATGAGAAATAAAACTGGCCTTGCCTAGCGGTCGATAACGAATTTCAACAGGATACGTACGGCCAGAAACCTCGATCACAGGCGCGCCGTTAAAGTGGCGAGAGAAACGGTCTGCATCAATCGTGGCAGAGGTCACAATGACTTTCAAATCGGGACGTTTAGGTAGTAACTGTTTGAGGTAACCGAGTAGAAAATCGATATTCAAACTGCGCTCATGCGCCTCATCGATAATGATGGTATCGTAGCCATTTAGAAAACGGTCACCCTGCGTTTCCGCCAGCAAGATACCATCTGTCATTAATTTGATATAACTCGTTTCAGAAAGCTTGTCGTTAAAGCGCACTTTGTAGCCAACAGCCTCTCCCAACGTCGTTTTTAGCTCTTGTGCAATACGTGATGCCACAGAGCGTGCGGCAATACGACGTGGCTGTGTATGCCCGATTAAACCGGCAACACCACGCCCAAGCTCAAGACATAGCTTGGGTAATTGCGTGGTTTTACCTGAACCCGTTTCGCCGCACACAATGACCACCTGATTTTTTAGAATTGCTGCGGCGATTTCTGCTTTACGTAAGGATACCGGTAACTCTGGCGGATATTCTGGCTTTGGTAACCCAAGTTTTCGTGCTTGAAGCTTAGCTATCGAACTCTGTATTCTGCTGACAATATCATGCAAAGTTTTATCTACTGGTTTATTTTGTGCAAGCGCTTCTTTCGCTTGCATTAATCGATGGCGCAGTGGGTATATATCGGCCAACATACAGGCTGATAATTGTTTTTGTAGGCGAACTATTAATTCTTGAGTTGAAGCTTGCATGCTAATTGATAAATCTAGACCGACAATCCTCCAAATTGAACGCCAACAATATCTCTTCTATGCGAGTACTAGCATTTTTGCGTCGCTCACCGGTATATTTGGCGATAATCAACTCATTCTTCATCGAGTGCTCCCAGCCTACCAGTTCCGTCACCGTTACACGATAGCCCGCCGCCTCTAGCTGCAAACAGCGTAGAACATTGGTAATTTGGCTGCCAAATTCGCGGGTATGGATGGGATGACGCCAAATTTCACTGAGTGGCGTTTTGCTAAAACTTTCATTTTTATGTTGTCGTAATATTTCAGCCACTTCGGCCTGACAGCATGGCACCAGCACCATATATTGCGCCTGTTTTTTTAGCCCAAATTGAATTGCGTCATCCGTTGCAGTATTGCAGGCGTGCAACGCGGTGACAATATCCACTGTATCGGGCAAGGTGTTAGAATGGACAGATTGCTCAACGGTTAAATGTTGAAAATCCATGCGCTCAAAGCGACATAATTGGGCTAAATCTTGTGATTTCTGTATTAATTCTGCACGCGTTTCAATTCCGATAATGCGGCCAGTTTTGTGCTGCTTGAACAGCAAATCATACAAAATAAACCCCAGATAGGATTTCCCCGCGCCGTGGTCAACTAGAGTGACATCGGTATGCTGCGCCAGCGCAGCATTGAACAAGGGTTCAATAAAGCTCACCAAATGAGTGACTTGTTTCAGCTTACGACGACTATCCTGATTAAGCTTGCCATCACGCGTAAGAATATGTAGCGCCTGCAACAAAGGAATAGATTGATGCGGTTTAATCTCTGGCGGTATTGACATAGCGCTTATTTTATCGTGCTATGCCAAGAAAAATAATTTTATTTTTTTGTCGTCAAACGCGAGCACGGAACCGTGCAAAGAATTTGGTAAGTAACTCGCGCCGGGCTATGAATAGATTAAATGTTGGCATTCCCCTTGGCAATGCTAAAATGTTGTTTTGTACCGTATCCAATTGATACCCAACCCAACACCCACCATTCGCCCAATAGATGAAAACAAGGCGGCAAAAAATATTATGCGCATTGTAGGTGGGTGATGAGTAAACAGTCACCATCATTGGGCAACAAAAGCTTGCGACAAATTTTTCATTTTTAGGGGCATTAAGTGGCAATTCAGTGGTACCCGGGCCATATGACTTCTGCAAGAAAAAAAGCAGAGGAAACCATGGAATTTATCGATGTAGTCATTGAGGTATTAGACGCACGCTTGCCTGCTGCCAGCCACAATCCCATGATTGATGAAATGCGCCTATTTCGCCAGCGCCCCAATCTCAAAATTTTGAACAAAGCGGATTTGGCTGACCCGGTTGCCACACAATATTGGTTAAATCATTTTAACGCGCAAGCCAACACCAAAGCCGTTGCGCTTAGTTGTAAAAAAGCGGGTGATACAAAAAAAATACCTGCCCTGTGCCGTACATTGGCCCCACACCGAGGGACACATTTAAAGCCGTTGCGAATGATGATTATGGGGATTCCTAACGTGGGCAAATCTACCTTGATGAACGCACTGTTAAATCGGCGCATAGCCAAAGTGGGCGATGAACCCGCCGTAACCAAGAGTCAGCAAAGGTTCGATTTGGATGACACCATGAGCATTATCGACACGCCTGGCATGATGTGGCCAAAGATTGAGTATGATAGTGATGGCTATATGCTGGCAGCCAGCCATGCCATTGGCCGCAACGCTGTGATTGACGAAGAGATTGCTGTGTTTCTAGCTAATCATTTACTTAAACACTATCCGGATTTACTTAACGCAAGATATAAGCTAGACGCTATGAAGTTAAATGCGCGGGAAATCGATGGGGTTCATTTAATGGAAGCCATTGCAAAGCACCGCTCCTATAAACGGCACGATGGTCTGTGGGATACAGAAAAAACGGCTATCCGTTTTTTAACGGATTATCGTCATGGCGTCATTGGTCGCGTGAGCTTGGAAACGCCAACCAGCCGAGCTCAAATGATTGAAACTGCGATAATCAAAGCACAACCAACCATTTCAGACTCACAGTAGCGGCATAGTGATAGACTTGTCTGCATCGGAAATGGTCGCCGAATCCATGAGTGGCGCCGCGGAAAATCCAATCACTCTATTTCTGCCTGCCCTTTTCGCTGCATAAAGCGCCCTGTCTGCGGCGGCAAACATATCTTTGAACTCTCTTCCCACCTCGCTGGAATCACAAACCCCTATACTCACGGTGCATTGAATTTTTTTACCCTCCAATAAGATGGGGCTATCCTGAAACTTTTTACGGATACGCTCGGCCGAAACCATCGCTGCCGCTTCATTGGTATTCGGCATTAACACACAAAATTCTTCACCGCCGTATCGACCGACAAAATCAATTTCGCGTATGTTTTCACCTAGCAAGTTAGCCAAAGTTTTAATCACTTCATCGCCAAATAAATGACCGTAGGTATCATTAATCCGTTTGAATTTATCTAAATCCATTAACAGCATGGCTTGAGTATGCTCAAATCGAACAGAATGTGTGGTCATTTGTGCGGCAGCAACTTCTAAGTTACCTCGGTTCAACATGCCGGTAAGCCAATCGTGTTTGGCCGCGTAAGAAAGTTGTTCCGCCAGTTTTTCATACACCATGGCAATAAAGCCGAAATTAATTGCCAGCAGGCTTAACAAGCAGGCCAAAAAGGTGATTTCATTCAGTTCCCAAGAAGTTAATTCATCAATAGGACGTATAGCGTTTTCAGTTAAGATAAACATCCTGAACACGGTTAAGCCTGAAAATAGTAAGAAAAACAGCCCAGTGAAACGATGCTCTTTAGATGTTTTATAGCGGGAATATTTCAGCAAAAACACGCCACTGCAAAAAGTGAAAATAGCACATAGCAGCGTGTTAAATACCACTGATACATATAAGCTATGCGGCATTAACTCAATCAGAATATTAATGGCAATGATTGCATAAATACTATATTTCGGCATCTCAAGCTTAAATTTTCGATTTTCAAACAGCAGAATTGCAGTAAAGCAGAGAATAAATCCGGACACCATAAACAGACCGCCCACAAATGCGCGAATGTTGATTGGGATTAAATACAGAATAAAAGTGAGAATGGCAACGCCGATAAGTACATTGGCGTAAAGCCATTCTTTGAGTCCATTTAAGGTAGTGGTGCGCGACCGAATCGCCAGCAATAGTAGCGAGAGCGCTATTGCAAGCAAACTCGCCATGAACAACATGGTACGAAAATCTAATGATGCAATCATTGCAGTCATTTATCACACACCTTGTTTGCTTAGTTTAAGTGACCTAGCATATTGCCGCTCTCCACACTATATTCGGTGCGAGCACTATTGCCAAGTGCTATGTCGATTCAGAGTGATGCCTGACTTTATTTCTTCCGCTATTTTTTGCTGCATATAATGCGCTATCTGCAGCAGCTACCAAGCCTTTGAACTCATAGCCTGCTTGTACCGAATCTGCCACGCCGATACTCACTGTTGTTGCAATCGTGATTTGCAAATCGTTGAACACTGCCGCCTCAACCCCTGCACGAATTCGCTCGGCAAGCCCTAACGCATCCTGTTCAGTCGTATTCGGTAAAAAGACACAGAACTCCTCGCCACCATAACGCCCCAACACATCGCCAGTACGTAAAATCTTACTAATCGTTATTGCCAAGTGACGTAGCACTTCATCGCCATATAAATGGCCAAAGCGATCATTCACTTTTTTAAAATGATCGATATCAATAAGCAAAATCGCCATGCTCAAATTGATGCGCTTACAAATGCCCTGCATTTTGCCAGCAGCATCTTCTAGGCCGCGACGATTGAGTATATTGGTTAGGCCATCGATAGTAGCCATAGACTCGAGATTCTGATTCAGCCGATAACTGAGCATGAGTACGAATAGGCCAGAAATAAAAAACTGCGAAACTGCGCCCAGCATAAAAGTGTAAGCATTCACTGGCCAAGTTGCAAAAGAATCAAACACCGTAACATCGACACGAGCAGCGGTAAATGCGCGTGCAAGCATCAGTAAGCCTAACAGCAAGAATAAACTGGAAGTCACCCAAAATAGCTCGCCAAGCACGCCCTCTTCTTTGGAAAAAGTTAAGCGCGCGCAAACCAAATAAATGACCGAAAAGATCAGCGCCCCCAGTACCACAGTGGTACGGATATCTTGCTGCATCATCATGAAAAATACTTCTACTGCTACCAGCAACAAAAAAACACCCACTGGGATGCGATGATCTGGTGTTTTGCCCAAAAAAGCCTCAATACCATTAATGTAAAGCCCTAGCCCCGCCCCGATTAATGCCACCCCTGGCATGAAGAATAGTGTTGGCATATCCAGTTGCATCAGCACTAGAATCATGCCTAATCCAACCACCAAGTTGCCCACAGCCCAATAGCCGGGACCATGCACTTCCTTATGGTGCTTGCGCGTAATTGCCAATATCATCGAGAACATGAACGTCAGCAACATCGACATGAAAATAATGGTTCTTAGATCAAAATTAGGCATGTTATTTAGTTAAAAAAATAGGCTTTTGTATAAAGTCAATGGAATTATATTTCTGCTAAGTTAATCATTATTTTTACTAAGCAGTTAGAATCATACTATACATATGATAATCCGCATTATTCGACAAATTTTCTCGTCGAGTTCAATCAAACGCCATGCTTAATACACTCAATTCGCCACAGCGTGAAGCTATTCAGTATCTCGATGGTCCTTTGCTGGCACTCGCTGGGCTTGCAAATGTTACGGTGAGAAGCTGCGCCCATTGGCTACAAACCGTAATTCTCTACATTAGATTCATCCGACAGCTTTAAAATGGTGGCAGATATTCTAGCCGCCACAGACAAACCATTACTCAAGAAAACACAATGGCAAATCGAATTAAAGATAAAATGACCCATGCCCTACGTCACACTCGATAATGCTTCCCTCGCTTTTGGTCACCATGAGCTACTCGACCACGCCGCATTTCAGCTAGATGCTGGTGAGCGTGTGGGCTTGATTGGTCGTAATGGCGCGGGGAAATCAAGCTTACTTAAAGCCATTGCTGGCACACTAAAACTAGACGATGGTACGGTGTGGCGCGCGCCATCCAGCAACATTATCTATGTGCCTCAAGAGCCTGAACTGAATCCCCTGCATAGCGTGTATGAGGCCGTGGCGGAAGGACTGGGTGGCTTGCAAGAGATATTGGTAGCGTATCACGATGTCACCCATAAAATGAGTGAAGCTGATGCAGACTTTGAAGTGCTCATGGCGCAAATGGAAGAATTGCAACATGCGCTGGACACACAAAATGCTTGGGCAATGCAATCTAGAATTGAAACCGTGCTGAGTCATTTGAGCTTGAATGCAGACGTGCTAATCTCCACGCTTTCTGGTGGCTGGCGTAAACGGGTTGCGCTGGGACGCGCCCTGGTAGCTGAACCTGAGGTATTACTGTTAGACGAACCAACCAACCATTTGGATTTGGAAGCCATTGAATGGTTAGAAGAACTATTACTCAATTTTAATGGTGCGGTATTGTTTATTACGCATGATAGACGATTTTTGGATAAGCTTGCTACGCGCATCACTGAGCTAGATCGAGGTCATTTAACCGATTTTGTAGGCAATTATTCACACTATCAAATTAAAAAAGAAGCGCTTTTGGCAGTGGAAGAAACACATTCTGCCAAGTTTGACAAAGCTCTTGCGCAAGAAGAAGTTTGGATTCGCCAAGGCATTAAAGCGCGCCGGACGCGCAATGAAGGTCGCGTGCGCCAGCTGGAAAAACTGCGTTTAGAACGTGCGGCACGGCGTGAGCGACAAGGCAATGTGAAGCTTAATCTCAATGCTGGCGATCGTAGCGGTAAGCTAGTGGCAGAACTCGAGGATGTATGCAAAGCCTATGGGGAGAAAACACTCATCAAAAACTTCAGCACGCGTATTTTACGTGGTGACCGCATTGGTTTACTTGGCCCCAATGGCGTTGGTAAAACCACTTTATTAAAAATGATACTGGGTGATCTTAACCCAGATACTGGCAAAATCACCCACGGCACCAAGCAAAGCGTAG
>JBQTJZ010000203.1:0-7895 GCA_052386615.1 Methylophilaceae bacterium | reverse complement strand
CATTTGAATATTGGCATGTGTTTTTGCGATGGCCTGCAAGGCGCTTGCAGATTGGCTGTTACGGCAGCATGCCAATACGTTCCAGCCTGCCTCGGCGTATTGTCTGGCAAATTCCAAGCCTATGCCGCGGTTGGCGCCGGTGACTAGTACGGTGTTCATAATTTAATAGGGTAAATCAACTGAAAATTCCACAATAGAAACTTAATCAAAGTCATCAGCAGTTGAAGAAGCCGTTTTTTTGGATAGTTTTTTTGTTTCAAATCCAGCTTGTTCTAGTTTTACTCGGTATTCACAAGAGGGAAGATGCCCCTCCAATGAACCATTAATGGTGGTGGTCACTACTTTGCAAAACGCGCAACGATAGGTGTGCGCCTGGTCTTCTAAGTGCTCTTGAGGGTAATCAATATAAAAAAGTTTTTTCATTTTTACTGGTTAATAGTGCTTTGTTTATCACATCATATAACGACAATAAAAAAGTCGCTACATCTCTGTAGTAGCGCTCAAGTGGGGAAGAATCAACCAAATAATTTTATGTAAGTTTTTATTACTCATCTGATGTTCCTTTTAATCTTAATTAAGAGGCTAAAAGTATCTACTGCATCAGGGGCGATTCACACTTATCATCGTAGTCTGGCTACTAATCGAGAAATCAGTATATAGAAAAACGCCCCACTCTTTCGAATGAGGCGTTTTAATTGGTGGTGAAAGAGGGACTTGAACCCTCGACCCCAGGATTATGAATCCTGTGCTCTAACCAGCTGAGCTACATCACCGTGTAAAACTTGAGCAAGGGCGCAATTCTAGTGTTTTAGGGGCTGGTTGTCAAAGTAAATTCAATGGCTAGATTACAGCTAAACATTGAATCGGAAGTGCATGACGTCGCCATCTTGCACCACATATTCTTTGCCTTCCAAGCGCATTTTTCCGGCTTCTTTACTACCTTGTTCGCCTTTGTTTTTCACGTATTCTGCGTAGGCAATGACTTCTGCGCGAATAAAGCCGCGCTCGAAATCAGTGTGAATGACCCCTGCGGCTTGTGGCGCGGTGGCACCTTTTTTAATTGTCCAGGCGCGCACTTCTTGCACGCCGGCGGTAAAATAGGTTTGCAAACCTAGCAAACTATAAGCCGCGCGAATAACGCGATTTAAGCCCGGCTCTTCCTGACCAAGTTCCTGCAAAAACAGGAGTTTATCTTCATCTTCAAGCTCTGAAATTTCGGCCTCGATTTTTGCACAAATGGCGACTACTGGCGCGTTTTCAGCTTTACCAAGCGCAACAACTTTATCTAACAAGGGATTATTCTCGAAGCCAGTTTCATCTACATTGGCGAGGTACATCACAGGTTTAACGGTAATCAAACATAGTGGTTTAATCCGCTGTAATTGTTCGGTATCTAAATTCATGGTGCGCACGGGTGCGCTGGAATCCAAATGTTGTTGAATTTTTTCACAAAGGACAACTAAGGCAATGGCGTCTTTATCACCGCTTTTGGCTTTTTTGCTCTCTCGCTGCAAAGTTTTTTCAATGGTTTCCATATCTGCCAATGCAAGTTCGGTGTTAATCACTTCAATGTCAGATAGCGGATCAATTTTATTGGCAACATGAATTACGTTGCTGTCTTCAAAGCAGCGCACCACATGCGCAATGGCATCGGTTTCGCGGATATTGGCTAAAAATTTATTGCCTAAGCCTTCGCCTTTAGATGCGCCTGCTACCAAACCTGCGATATCGACAAATTCGACAATGGCAGGTTGCACTTTTTGCGGTTTTACAATTGTAATCAGCGGCTGTATGCGCGAGTCAGGCACTTCTACAATGCCTACATTAGGTTCAATCGTGCAAAAAGGATAGTTCTCTGCTGCAATACCCGCTTTGGTAATGGCATTAAATAGGGTGGATTTGCCTACGTTAGGTAAGCCTACAATTCCGCACTGCATTAGGATTCTCTATTCATTTTTTAGTATGTAGCTTTAACATAGCGCCTTCAAAATCACCGGTCAACAGCAAGTTCACTAGCTTAGCACTCTCGTAAATACCATCATAAATGGCCGTTTGTTCTTCTTTTAATGGCGCTTTAAGCACGTAATTAATTACCTCGTTACGGTCACCCGGATGACCAATGCCAATACGCAAACGCCAATAATCGGCGGTACCGAGCGCCGCATGAATATCCTTAAGACCATTATGGCCGCCATGACCACCGCCAAACTTAAGTTTTACGCTACCCGCTGGCAAATCCAGTTCGTCGTGTATCACTAAAATTTCGGCAGGACTTATTTTGTAGTAATTAGCTAATGCAGCTACGGCTTTGCCGCTGGCGTTCATAAAAGTTGTGGGTTTAAGCAACCATTGATCTTGATTAAGTTTAGCGACCAATCCGAACATTTTGGCATCGGTACTAAACGCGCTGGTGGTTTGCAATGCAATTAAATCTATCCACCAAAAGCCAGCGTTATGGCGTGTAGCGGCATACTTATCGCCCGGGTTGCCTAAGCCTACCAAAAGTTTAATTGTACTCATCATGCGCTAGTGTAAATAAAAAACGCGCGTTCTGCGATGAGAACACGCGTGATTATCTTAATTCACTACTCTGCGGCTGGAGTAACAGCTGGGGCATCTGCTTCTGGTGTGGCTGTGTCATCCGCATCGTCAGATATACCGCCACGTGTTTTGGCGATGGCCGCGATAGCCGCGTCGTTATCGTGTGCGAGTTGAACGAACTCAACCCCTTTTGCCAGCGTTACTTGTGACAAGTGTACTGATTGGCCCAGCTCAAGGGCGGCTAAATCGACTTCAATGAACTCTGGCAAATCTTTTGGCAAACAGATCACTTCAGCCTCAGTCATGATATGTGCCACAATGCCGCCACCTAATTTAACACCAGGAGCGATTTCTGCGTTGACGAAGTGGAATGGTACTTTTACGTGAATTTTTTCGGTAGCACTCACGCGTTGAAAATCAACGTGTTGAATGGTGTTGCGCACAGGGTGCATTTGATAATCGCGTAACAGCACGTCTTCTTTTTTACCGTCTAAATTCAAACTTAGAATAGAGGCGTGGAAAGCTTCATGGCGGAATTGTAGAAATAATTCTTTATGGTTTAACTCTACTGGCACTGCGGTTTTATTACCTCCATATACCACACCTGGCACATTGCCGGCGCGACGAAGACGGCGGCTCGCACCCGTACCTTTAGCGTCACGTTTGACTGCATTAATTTCAATACTCATTTTGTTGCTCCTAAATTCACCTTAAAAAAAAGGCGCACTACACTAAAATCTGTTTTCCGCGACCAGAAAACAGGGTTAAAAACTTAAATCAATCCATGAACAGTGAAGAAACAGAATCTTCACAACTAATTCTACGTATGGTCTCAGCCAATAACTCTGCCGCACTTAATAAGCGAATTTTTTTGCAATTACTGGAAGCTTCACTCAGTGGAATAGTATTAGTAACCACCAATTCATCTAATTCAGAATCGGTAATACGTTCCGCAGCATTGCCCGATAGCACCGGGTGTGTGGCATAAGCCAATACTTTAACCGCGCCCTGATTCTTGAGTGCTGCCGCGGCTTCGCATAGCGTATTGGCGGTATCTACCATGTCATCCATAATGACACAGGTGCGGCCTTTAACATCCCCAATGATATTCATCACTTTGGCAACATTTGGCTTAGGGCGACGTTTATCAATAATCGCTAAATCGGAATTAAGTTGTTTGGCACAAGCACGTGCGCGCACAACGCCGCCTACATCTGGTGATACCACTACCAGGTCGTCGTGGTTTTGCTTCAATAAATCGGCCAGCAAAATGGGAGTTGCATAAATATTATCAACCGGAATTTCAAAAAAACCTTGAATCTGGTCAGAGTGCAAATCCATAGTTAATAAACGGTTAACTCCTACGCTAGTCAACATATTGGCAACTACTTTAGCCGTAATTGCTACACGGGCTGAACGCGGGCGGCGATCTTGTCGAGAGTAACCAAAATAAGGAATCGCAGCAGTAATACGACCGGCAGAAGAGCGACGTAAAGCATCGACCATCGCCATGATTTCCATTAAGTTATCATTGGTGGGGTGACTGGTAGATTGCAATATAAACACATCGCGACCACGTACATTTTCCAGCAGTTCCAGCATCACTTCGCCATCTGAAAAGCGACCAACATCTGCACGGCCTAACTCAATCCCAAGGTGCATCGCGACTTCTTTCGCTAATGCAGGATTGGCATTGCCTGTAAAAACCATCATGCTACCGTTGGTTACCACGTGCATCCTTTATTAAGTTTCTAAATTCAAAGCAGCTAAAAAATAAAAGCGTGTAAATCCAGTCAATCTACACGCTTACCAAAATCTGGCTGGGGAGGAAGGATTCGAACCTTCGCATGCCGGAATCAAAATCCGGTGCCTTAACCAGCTTGGCGACTCCCCAAAAACACTATTGTACCAATTCAAACAAAGGGTGTTTGTGTAAGTTTTTTGCTACAAATCCCGCTACATTTTCGGGTTTTTGCGCCAAAATCTCAATTGCTTTGTTTTGCGAATTAACGGCTACAAACACAGATGCACCGGAACCACTCATTCGGGCTTGGCCAAATTGGCTTAGCCATTTTAAGGTAGATGCAACTGCTGGAAATTTTTCACATACTACTTTTTCAAGATCGTTTTTAAAAAGACCAAAATCGCTGTCTCTATAAGTTCCGTACCTAGAAAAGTCCGCTATTTTCAATGGTTTCGTGTCTTTTGTCAATGTGGAGTTGGCAAATATATGTGCAGTAGAGACCCGTACTTGCGGGGTTAATACGACATAAAATGAGTTTGCCAATCCTTCTGGCAAACTGATTGGGCTAAGGATTTCACCTACGCCTTCTGCCCATGCGTTTTGTCCAAACAGAAAAATGGGGACATCTGCACCCAAGGTTAGGCCTATTTGTATCAGCGCTTTGCGGCTTAGATTAAGCTGCCATAAATGATTTAAAGCGAGTAATACGCTGGCTGCGTCCGAGCTGCCTCCACCTAGCCCACCCCCCATGGGAATGCGTTTCTCGACAGCAATTTCTACCCCATGGCTACAAGCTGTTGCCATTTGCAAAGCTTGTGCCGCTCGCACGCATAAATCCTCCTTTGCGCATATGTTTTCTAAATCACTGATACGTTTAATTTGCCTATTTTTCGTGGGTTTCAAATGAATCGTGTCGTAATAATCGAGCAGTAGAAACACGCTTTGTAGGGTGTGGTAGCCATCGGTACGTTGGCCGGTGATATGCAAAAACAGATTAATTTTTGCGGGAGCTAAATAAGACTGAAATTCTTGCATCGATTAAAATCTAAAGACCTGCCCACTTTTCTACCAGTAGCTTCAAATTCACTTTCTCGCTTTTAAGCACAATTTTACTTGGCAAAAAATAGCCATTAGACTCTGTATAGTTAGCATACTCAATATCCCAGCCATTTTGTTTTAGAGTAATTAGCCTGCCTTGCTCATCCCAAGTGGCAGCATCAATTTTACCGTTGGTAGGTTTGCCTAGCGCCCAATCGTTCAAGCCGCTTAAAGGTAAGCGCCAACCCAAAGCCGTTTCAGTGAGCGTTTCTGCATCTTGTGCTTTGATAGTGTGACCATCTTGTGTGGTTAAAGTGACCTCGCTTGCCGTTTTAACAATATGAGCTATTTTGCCGCCAAGGGGCGAAAAAATCTCGATATTGTCATGGCTGGCTTCATGTTGCCAATCAATCCCACCAGAAAATCCTTTTGGATTGGTAACAATGCCCAAGCGACCTTCAAGAGAAAATTGCTGAATACTGGCAAGGGTGGTGAGGTGTTGCAAATGCGCAGTTAAGGCAGTTGTCGGTGGCGCGAGTATGGGGGCAGTAGCACAGCCAGTTAGATAAAAGGCCAGCGTGCACCACAAAAAAAGACGACGATTAAAAGCCAAACTTACCTTAATTCATGTCAAAGGTTAGGAGCTGAATTTTTTAGCAGTGCTGACCAGAACGTCATTTTCTGGGAAGGTTTGCAAGGCGTTGGCCCAAATTTTCTTAGCTTCTTCTTGCAAGCCTTGCTTCCACAAAACTTCTCCTAAGTGCGCAGCAATTTCTGGATCCGATTGAATCTCATAGGCCTTGCGTAATAGTTCTACTGCTTCTGTTAAATTGCCTAACCGGTAATGTACCCAGCCTAAACTATCCAGCATGTAGTGATCATTAGGGGATAACTTTAGCGCAGTTTCAATGAGTGTTTTTGCTTCATTCAATTTAATATTGCGATCAGCAAATGAGTATCCCAGCGCGTTGTAGGCCGGCGCAAAGTCCGGCTTCATTTGAATCGCTTTACGTAGTTCAGCTTCCATCAAATCCAGTTTACCAATACGTTCCGCCGCCATGGCGTAATCGTAAATAAGCTCTGGTGTATTAGCCGTATTATTGATGGCTTTTTCCATCAAATTGAACGACTCTTGGTTGCGTTTTGCCTGACTTAATAACCCTGCTTGGGTTTGAATCACGATCACCTGTTGCTCAGAAGTTAAGTGATTGACTTCATCCAGCATGGCGATGGCCGTGTCTACATTTTGCGTGCGTGCAATCACATTTGCGGCGGACAGTCTGCCCTCCAAGTAACGCTCACCTGAGGTTATCTTGTCGTACCAGCCCAACGCTTTACTATCGTTTTTAGTACGCTCTGCGCTACGGCCTAAGTAGATAAATAATTGTTCAGGTTCTCTAAATCCAGCATCTAGTGCTTGCTGAAAATATTTATCCGCCATGCTGTATTCGTTAGATTCCAAGGAAAGCAAGCCGATAGCAGCACTAATTTCCGGACTGCCGTTAGCACTATCTGCCAACTTAATCAGCTCAGGTTTTGCTTCCATGAGTTTTTTTTGATTCACCAGTAGCCTAGCAAAACTCATGCGCACATCATTGGCTTTAGGGTTTTGTCTCAAAAAGTTTTTATAGAAATCTAAAGCCTTGTCTGGTGATTCTTTTAGCAATATTTGCCCATGCATTTGTGCACTGGTTTCCCAGCCTGGGCGCAATTGTTCAGCAATCACTAATTCATTTTTGGCGATACCAGGCCTATCGGCATACCAAGCGGCCTGAGCGATAGCAAAATGTGCTTCCGCTAATTTCGGGTAGGGTGCGGCAAATTCCTCAACAGCTGCAAATACCTCGTTTTTGTCTTTATGGTTTTCAAACAAGCTCCCTAAATACAAAAAGCCATTAGCACGAGCATCTTCTCTAGATAACAGCTTTTTGATATGTGGTTTTGCTGCACTCAAATTGCCACTAGAGACTAATAGCTGGCTAGAGGCTTGTAGCGCTTCCAGAGAATTTGGATCTAGTTCCACCCATAAATTTGTGGCCTGCAAGGCCGTCCCTGCCTGACGTGCATACACCGCCGATCTTGCCGCCCGCTCTGCCAAGCGCGGATCGCGCGTCTGTTTGGCTAAAACCAAGAATAACTGACTGGCGAGCGCGGCATCGCCACGTTGACCAGCGATTTCACCCAATAGATATTTATAGACAAACTCTGCATTGGCGGTAGTAATTGCGGGCGTAGTGCTTGAATTGCTACTTAGCTCAGCACGCACATTAAAACTTGCTGTTGCCGAGAAGGTAACAAGCAAGAGTGCAGCAATTTTTTTAAATTTTGGCATTAATTATTATCCAAACACTTTACAGTGTAGTTTAGTCCGTGACAGTTTGAACAAGTTCATCCATAATTAAGGGTTGAGGGTCGTTATCCTTACATTAAATAATTTATACACTTTGGGCGCACGTTTAAACGTACTATAGCTTTTTGTGTGAAACTTATCCACCAAATATTGTTTCTCAAGCAATGCGTTTTTATGATTAGTAAGACTTTATGAATAATTTTACAGTAGAAGCAATCGAAC
>JBQTJZ010000202.1:0-11120 GCA_052386615.1 Methylophilaceae bacterium | reverse complement strand
CTGGCGCACGAAACTGCTTCACTTAACGCATACAAAGCTTTACTCAAGTTAGTTGAGGGGGGTTCAGTGATGCTAGAGGAGTACGCGCGTGAAATGATTTACCAAGAAGAATTACATATTGGCGAGGTGGATAAAATGCTACGTAAGCCAGGCGAAATTCACAAGTTTCACGAATAATGATCTAAACTGAAAAGGCTGCCATGGCAGCCTTTTTAATGATGGTTAGCGGTTACCTGATCGAGCCGCTGCGCGCCGTTATAGCGGTGTGCCCAGTAATCGGTTTGCATATTTTCAACACGTACTGTGCCGCCTGCACGCGGCGCATGAATAAAGTTGTTGTTGCCAATATAAATGCCCACATGTGAAAAAGCAGATTTTAGCGTATTGAAAAATACCAGATCACCAGGCTGTAACTCATCTTTTTTAACCGTTTTGCCAATCTGGCTAATAGCGCGTGCCGTAGGCGGTAACGTTAACTGAGCGGCCTGGCTGAATACGTAGCGCACAAAACCACTACAATCAAAGCCAGTTTCAGGTGATTTGCCGCCATAACTATATTGAATGCCAGTTAGACTCATCGCATTCATTAAAATCTCTTGTGCCTTATTTTGCCAAGACAGGTTTTCAGCAGAGGGTTCATCTATTAAAAGGATAGCGTCCCCTGCAGCATTTTCAGTCATCTCTTCCGCAATACTCATGCTTGCATGAGCAAAGTTAAACAATAAGCAAAAGACAAGGATAAAAAATTTCATGTTGAGTTAGAGTCAAAGCACCTACCCTAAAAGTTAAGGGTAGGCTGAGAGGAAAAAATGGCTATTTTGCCATTGCGTTTTTAATTAAACCGATGACTGCTAACAACACGCCACCCCCTACACCACCGCCCGCGACTTGAGTGATGATGGATGCAATGTCCATGCCGCCTGTCGCTTCAGCGCCACCCACGCCTAACATACTTAGTAGTTGGCCACCCAAACCACCGCCTAAAATACCAACGACAGAATTTAATGCGGTGCCCAAGCTTGCGTTTTTCATTAAGCTTCCAGCGATATTGCCGCCAACGGCACCGCTAATCAATTGAATAATAAGACCTAAATCCATTATGCTCTCCTAGATTAAGTTGATGAACCACATACAATTCTTAAATCGAAACAGCTTGCCGCAATATTAGGCTAACAGGCTATCATGTTCAACACAATACTTTTGTGCGAATGTGGTGTTGGCTAGCCTAAATAAACGCAAAAATTGCAATTCGCGTTTATTTAAGTATATTCATGGGATAATTTGATCATGGCAGATAACCACACACACCACGGGCGAATAAAGAAGATATTTTCCACAGATGGTCCGTTAGCGAGCACTATCAAAGGTTATTCAGAGCGCGATGATCAGATTAAAATGGCTTTGGCGATTGAAGACGCAATTTTGAATAATAAACAACTGATTGCCGAAGCAGGCACCGGCACCGGTAAGACCTTTGCTTACTTGGTGCCTGTATTGTTACTAGGCGGTAAAGTGATTATTAGTACCGGTACTAAAACGCTGCAAGATCAATTATTTACTCGCGATTTACCCAATGTACGCGATGCGCTCAAAGTGCCTGTTACGGTTGCAATGCTGAAAGGTCGCGCCAACTACGTATGCCATCATCATTTAGCGCACGCTTCGCAAGAGGGTCGTTTTGTTTCACGTGATGACGCAAAATACATTCACCTCATCAAAAGCTTTGTTGAGAACAGTAAAACGGGTGATAAATCAGAGCTTACCGAAGTGCCAGAAAATGCAACGATTTGGCTCAATGTAACCAGCACACGCGATAATTGTTTAGGTCAGGATTGCAATTTCTATAAAGATTGCTTTGTGATGGAAGCGCGTAAAAAGGCGCTAGCTGCTGATATCGTGGTAGTGAATCATCACCTATTTTTTGCCGATGTGATGCTGCGTGATGAAGGTGTGGCGGAATTGTTGCCAACCGCCAATACAGTGATTTTTGATGAGGCGCATCAATTACCCGAAGTGGCTGGTTTGTTTTTTGGAGAAGATATTTCGACTTCTCAGCTGATTGAGCTTTGTCGCGACAGTAGCGTGGCGCATTTATCGTTAGCGAAAGATTGCGTTGAGCTTGGTAAAGTGATTCCAGCGCTCGAGAAGGCTTGTAAGGATTTTCGGCTGGTGTTTGCCTATGAAGGTTCGCGTTTATCTGTGCAAAAGGCGTTAGCGCTAAAAGGCTTTGATGAAGCTTTTGGTGTTATGCAAACTGCGCTGGGGGCCCTAGTAAAAGTTTTGGAAAGCCAATCTGCACGTGACCCGATGCTGGAAAAATGTTGGCAACGCAGCGAAGATTTATTAATGCAATTGGCACGTTGGCATCAGGCAGAAAATAGCAATTTAGTTCGCTGGGTAGAAGTGTTCACGCAAAGTGTGCAATTACACGCTACGCCTCTTTCCGTGGCGGATAATTTTGGCAAACAGCTTAATGCACAACCGCGAGCGTGGATTTTTACCTCGGCCACGTTGGCGGTCAAGAGCGATTTTAGCCATTATCAAACGCAAATGGGCTTACAGGCGGCAGAATCAATTTATCTGCAAAGCCCGTTTGATTACGACAAACAAGCGCTTCTTTATGCGCCAGTTAATATGCCAGACCCGAATAGTGCGGTTTATTCGGCGGCAGTTGCTGCTGCCAGCTTGCCGGTGATTCAGGCCAGTTGTGGTCGTGCCTTTGTGCTGTGTACCTCGCTCAAAGCCATGCGCGAAATTCACGCGCTCTTGAAAGACGCATTCGCAACTGATGGTTTGGAATATCCCCTATTGTTGCAAGGTGAAAGCACACGTACCGAATTATTAGAACGCTTTCGCACACATGGCAATGCCGTGCTGGTAGGCTCGCAGAGCTTTTGGGAGGGTGTGGATGTGCGTGGCGAAGCGCTTTCCGTGGTTATTATCGATAAACTTCCCTTTGCGCCGCCCGACGACCCCGTACTCTCTGCGCGCATTGATAAAATGAATGCAGAAGGGAAAAATGCATTTATGGAATATCAATTGCCGTACTCGGTGATTACGTTAAAACAAGGCGCAGGGCGGTTAATACGCGATGAAACAGATCGCGGAGTACTGATGATTTGTGACCCACGCCTTATTGTAAAATCTTATGGAAAACGCATCTGGCAAAGCCTGCCGCCATTCAGGCGCACTAAAAATTTGGCAGAGGTTGAGGCGTTTTTTGCAGAGAGCATGTCGGAATTGTGATTTTAATCTCTGAAACCGAATACACGCTTACCGCTATACGTGCGCAAGGGGCGGGTGGGCAGAATGTGAATAAAGTCTCAAGCGCGATCCATCTGCGTTTTGATAT
This sequence comes from Methylophilaceae bacterium, assembly GCA_052386615.1. Lineage (GTDB taxonomy): Bacteria > Pseudomonadota > Gammaproteobacteria > Burkholderiales > Methylophilaceae > JBQTJZ01. The sequence goes on along the minus strand of JBQTJZ010000202.1, from coordinate 7,768 downwards.
TGTTACCAGTAGTTTGCCTGACTGGGTAAAAGAAAAACTGCTGAACTCAACAGATTCACGTATTACTACCGAGGGCGTGTTAATACTTAAGGCGCAGCAATACCGTACGCAAGAGGCCAATAAAAAAAATGCTATTAAGCGCTTGTATCAACTGATAAACGAGGCGGCGATTGTGCCGATATATCGTTACAAAACCCGTCCCAGCCGCGGTGTGGTACGGCGCAGGTTAGAAAGTAAAGCGCAAAGAAGCCAAGTGAAACAGCTTCGTGGCAAAATAGAGTCTCAATGAGTTTTTAAACAATGAATCTGCTTGCATTTGATACCTCAACGGAATTTTTGTCACTCGCCTTGCAGGCGAATGGGCAAATTTACTCACATTATCAATATACCGGACAAGCAGCTTCAAAGCTTATTCTGCCGCAGATTCAAGTTTTGCTGAAAACGGCTAAACTAAAATTAACCGATTTGGATGGGATTGCATTTGGTGCGGGGCCAGGCGCATTTACCGGCGTGCGCGTTGCCTGTGGGGTAGCACAGGGCCTAGGGTTTGGCGTGGACGTGCCTGTAGTCGGCGTGAATACTTTGCATGCAATCGCTCAAGCGAGTAGCACAGACAAAGTAATTGTTTGCACCGATGCGCGGATGGGAGAGGTTTATTTTGCAGCTTTGGAAAAACAAGAGAAAGGCTGGGTTGAGATAAGTGTCACGCAAGTATGTAGGCCAGAATCCTCACCAATTCTGGATTCTGACGCATGGATTGGTGCGGGTAGCGGTTGGGCGGTTTTTGACGAAGTGTTGAGTGCACACTACCCAGTAACTGAAAAGTTGCCACAAATCACGCCGACGGCGGAGGCAATTTTAGAGTTAGCCACGCCAATATTTCAAGCTGGGAAAGCCAAACCCGCAAGCGAAGCTAGACCTATTTACATTCGTAACCGGGTTGCGCTGACGAGCATCGAGCGCGAGCAAGGGCAGCGTTTATGAGTGCACAACTTGAGCCAGAATATTCATTGCGTCCAATGCAACTGGAAGATTTAGACGCGGTTATAGCGATTGAGCCAACGATTTATTCGTATCCGTGGAGTCGTGGTAATTTTGCCGATTCGCTTCACTCTGGCTACAGTGCTTGGGTGTTGATGTTGAACAGTGAATTGATTGGTTACACGCTGATGATGCTGGTGTTGGATGAAGCGCATCTGCTTAATCTTAGCGTGGCAAAACCTTACCAAAAACAGGGATGGGGAAGGATTTTGCTGGAATTTATGGTGCAGCGTGCCAAACAAACCAGTGCAGCCAATATGTTTTTAGAGGTACGGCCAAGTAATATTTCTGCCATTGCCTTGTATGAAAATATAGGGTTTTGTGAGATGTCAATTCGACGTAAATATTATCCTGCACAGAATGGACGTGAGGATGCGATTTTAATGGGATTGGCGCTATGAGTTTAACCAGAGAAGACGTTTTACGTGAACTGGAATTGCTACCAGCATGGAAGTTGCGCACACAAACTGAACCTGCTAAAAAAACAGATGCCCTAGAGACTTTTCCGATATTGGCTCCCACAGCATCAGTTGAAGCAATGGATTGGCAAGCACTACAAGTTTGCGTGAAGGATTGTTTAGCCTGCGGGCTTGCAAAAACACGTACACAAACCGTATTTGGCGTAGGCGATGCGAATGCAGACTGGTTAATTATCGGCGAAGCGCCAGGGGCTGAGGAAGACCGTAAAGGCGAGCCTTTCGTTGGTCAGGCAGGCAAATTATTGGATAGCATGCTGGTCTCTATCCAACTGAAGCGTGGAGAAAATGTCTACATTGCGAATGTACTGAAATGTCGGCCGCCCGGGAATCGCGACCCGCACGGTGAAGAAGTGCAACAATGCGAACCTTTTTTGAAACGGCAGATTGAACTCATCAAGCCCAAGCTGATTATCGCGCTGGGTAAGTTCGCGGCACAATCGTTACTAAATAGCGATGATACGATTGCTAGATTGCGTGGTAAATTGCACAGCTATAGCGGCGTGCCGGTCATAGTGACATATCACCCCGCCTATTTGTTGCGCAACCTTCCAGATAAAGCTAAAGCTTGGGAAGACTTGTGTTTGGCAAAAGCGACCATGCAAAACTTGTAATATTGAAAACCAACACAATATACTTGCAAGTAAGTGCACAATTTTCCCAAAGGAAATAATATGAACCATTTATTCTCTAAACTTGCTATCGCCATGCTAGTGTTAACGCTAACCGGCTGCGGTTACAATACATTTCAATCGCTAGATGAAGAATCCAAAGCGAGCTGGTCCGAGGTGCTTAACCAATATCAGCGCCGTGCCGATTTGGTGCCGAATTTAGTGGCAACAGTGAAAGGTTACGCCGAGCATGAAGAAAAAGTGCTGACAGAAGTAGCTGACGCACGCTCTAAAGTGGGTAGCATGCAAGTGACGCCAGAACTGCTCAACAACCCCGAGGCCTTTGCCAAATTTCAGGCAGCACAAGGACAGCTTACCAGCGCTTTATCACGCTTGATGGCGATAGCCGAAAACTATCCAAACTTAAAAGCTGATCAAGGTTTTAGAGATTTGCAAGCACAGCTTGAAGGCACAGAGAACCGTGTGACAGTAGCACGTAATCGCTATATTGAAACGGTTAAAGAATATAACGTGGCGGTACGCAGTTTTCCGAATAATTTAACGGCGATGATATTTGGTTATAAAACCAAGCCATCTTTTAGCGTAGAAAATGAGAAGGAAATTTCTATCGTGCCAACAGTTGAGTTTAGTGATAACAAGTAATCACATTTAAGTGAGGTTCCAATGCAAAGCTGCTTTATGCGCACTATTTGCGATGCTACTTTTAGCTTCGCAAATAGCACTCGCTGAGCTTGTTGAAGTTCCTGAACTATCTGCCCGTGTTACCGATTTAACCCAAACCTTATCGCAAACTGAGCAAGCCATACTAGAAGCTAAGCTGCAAACCTTTGAACAAATAAAAGGTAGCCAAATCGCCGTGCTGATCGTCCCCAGCACACAACCTGAAGATATCGCACAGTATTCAATTCGCGTAGTGGAAAAATGGAAACTTGGTCGTGATAAGGTGGATGATGGTGTGCTGGTGCTGGTAGCAAAAGACGATCATAAAATGCGTATTGAGGTAGGCTACGGCCTGGAAGGCACGATTCCTGATATTTATACTAAGCGTATCATTAGTGAGAACATTGCCCCAAAATTCAAACAAGGCGACTTTGCAGGCGGGTTGAATGAAGGGGTTGATAAACTGATTAGTTTGATAGATGGCGAAGCTTTGCCTGAACCTAGTAAACCAGTTGATAGTGGCTTGGTGATAGAGAATATGCTACCACTTCTGCTATTTGGCGGACTTATTTCCGGTTTATTTTTGCGTAGTATGCTGGGTACATTTTTGGGAAGCGTAGCCAATGGGGGGCTAATCGGTAGTGTGGTTTTTCTATTAGGCTTATCGATACTTGGTGCGGCCGTGCTGGCTATTATCGGGTTCTTTATCACTATGATGCTGGGTGGGCGCGGTATCAACGGTTACGGTGGCCGCCCTTCAGGCTATGGAGGTGGTTTTGGCGGATTGGGTGGGGGCGATATTTTTAGCAGTGGTGGCGGTGGTTTTGGCGGCGGCGGTGCGAGCGGAGATTGGTAAACAATGAAAAGACGCCACTTTATTGATCGTTTTCTTCGGCATCTAGTTAGCCATCCGTGGCAAATTAAACGTCACTTTTCAACACAAGCCTTGCGCAATATTGAAAAGGCGATTACCGCGAGCGAAAATAATCATGCGGGTGAGCTACGATTTGTGGTGGAGGCAGGACTACATCCCTATGAGATTTTATTCAGAAAAACACCCAAAAAACGCGCGATAGAACTTTTTAGTCGTTTACGCATTTGGGATACCGCGCACAACAATGGCGTGCTCATTTATTTATTACTGGCTGACCGCGATGTGGAAATTGTTGCGGATCGTGGCATAGATCAATATGTGGGTGATGCAGGCTGGGAAACTATTTGTCATGAAATGGAATTAATGTTTAGATGTGGCGAGTTTGAGGCGGGCGTATTGCTGGGAATTGATAAAATTGGCGCATTACTTGACAAGCATTTCCCAACTAATAACCCAAAAGCAGACGCGCCTAAAACAAACAAAAAGAGGCGTAATGAACTTTCTGACAAGCCGCTTATTTTATAGTGCTTTAGCGCTGTTATTTCCCACCTCAACACTGGCTGGATTGGAAGAGATTAACCGTATATTTCGCCAACAACCAACCTTGAGCAAGTTTGAAATATGCCAAGGCGGCGGTTGTGCACTGGCCAAGCAAACCAGTTTGAACGAGGAAGACTGGCAACAGATCACCCCATTATTTACCCCATCGCCGCGCAACGCAGAAGAAGAGCGCGGACAGGTTTCACGTGCGATTGGTTTGTTAGAAGAACTGGTAGGCGATGAGGTAGGCACGGCAAGCGATCGTGCTGGTACCTTTGATAATAGTGATTATACTGGCCAGCAGGATTGTAACGATGAAGCCATTAACAGCACTACCTACCTGCGGCTTTTGCAACAGAATGGTTTTCTTCAATTTCATGAAATTGAAGACATGCGTACCCGCAATTTCTTCTTTACCGGTTGGCCGCATACCACAGCAGTGATACGTGAAGTCAAATCGGGGATAAGGTATGCGGTAGATAGCTGGTTTTATGATAATGGTCATCCGGCAACTATCGTGCCATTTCAACAGTGGAAAGCTAATTACCAGCCAGAAGATAGTCCGGTAGGTAAATCTAGAACTGTTAAAGCTAGGCAAACTAAGCCTGGAGCAGGAGATTGATTAAGTTAGGGCTGACTTATTAGGCTTTTAGCGCTAAAATCCACACACTTCAACCACTAGCAAAATCATGCGCACCTCACAATTTTTTATTTCTACCCAAAAAGAAGCGCCCAGCGAGGCCGAATTAATGAGCCATAAGTTAATGGTACGTGCAGGCTTAATCAAACGACTTGGAAGCGGCTTATATAGCTGGATGCCGCTAGGGCTGCGTGTGTTGCGTAAAGTGGAAGCTATTGTGCGTGACGAGATGAACAAAGCAGGGGCGCTGGAGCTGTTGATGCCTGCGGTTCAGCCAAAAGAATTGTGGGATGAAACTGGACGCTGGGCGGTATTTGGCCCACAAATGCTTAAAATTAAAGATCGCCACGAGCGTGATTTTTGTTTTGGCCCTACGCACGAGGAGGTTATTACTGATATTGCGCGTAAGGAAATTAACAGCTATAAACAGTTACCACTTAATTTTTACCAAATTCAAACTAAATTTCGTGATGAGATTCGCCCACGTTTTGGGGTAATGCGCGCGCGCGAATTTTTGATGAAAGATGCCTATTCTTTTCATACCAGTAAAGCTTCGCTGGATAAAACCTACCAAGCCATGTATCAGGCGTATTGCAATATTTTTACCCGACTTGGGTTGAAGTTCCGTGCGGTAAAAGCGGATTCTGGCGCGATTGGCGGTGATGGCTCGCAAGAGTTTCATGTGCTGGCGGGTGAGGGTGAAGATGAGTTGGCTTATTGCTCAAATTCAGACTACGCAGCAAACGTTGAATTAGCCGAGGCTGTTGCACCAAGTCATGAGCGTTCTGCCCCTAGTCAAGCGATGAGGGATGTAGAAACGCCTAAACAAACCACTTGTGAGGATGTTGCTGACTTGCTGGGCGTAAGTCTTTCCCGAACAGTAAAAGCGATAGCGCTTATTGCCAATGAAAAGTTTTATTTGGTCTTATTGCGTGGCGACCACAATTTAAATGAAGTAAAAGCCAGTAAAGTGCTGGGTGATTTTAGATTTGCCACCGAAGAAGAAATTCGCGCTCATTTAAACTGCCCGCCAGGCTTTATTGGTCCTGTGGGTGTTGGCGCAAATGTGACAGTGATTGCCGATAAAACCGTGGCTTTGATGAATGATTTTGTTTGTGGTGCAAATAAAGCAAAATATCATTTAATCGGGGTGAACTTTGGTCGAGATTTACCCGAACCAAGCCAAGTAGCCGATATCCGCAATGTGGTAGAAGGCGACAAGAGCCCTGATGGCAAGGGCAAGCTTTCGCTTTGTCGCGGGATTGAAGTCGGGCATATATTCCAGCTTCGTACCAAATATTCGCAAGCCATGAACGCCACCTATCTAGATGAAAATGGTCAAAGCCAGGTGATGGAAATGGGCTGTTACGGCATTGGCGTTTCACGTATTGTGGGTGCAGCGATTGAGCAAGGTAACGATGAAAAAGGGATTATTTTCCCTGTCAGCATGGCACCGTTCACAATGGTAATTTGCCCAATTGGCTTGGATAAAAGCGAGTTGGTTAAGAACACTGCGAACCAACTTTATCAAGACTTAATCAAAGCGGGCATAGATGTGCTGTTAGACGACCGCGGTGAGCGCCCAGGTGTGATGTTTGCAGAAAGTGATTTGATGGGTATTCCACATCGTATTGTGATAGGTGAGCGTGGTTTGGCAGAAGGCAAAGTGGAATATAAAGCACGTCTACAAATGGAGCTACAAATTATAGATTTAACAGGCGTGCTTCAATTTGTTCAAAATGAACTCGCCAAAGCACCCTAAGTAAAAATGCTAAAAAAATTGTTTGTTTTTAGTTTTTTATTCTGGGCAACCTTGTGCCTAGCAGGCAATCAGCGTGAAGAACCACTTTCAAACAGTGTGAGAGCGCTAATGCAAAAATCCGTTAGCGATTTGGCATCACCCAAACTGCTATTTGCTAACCAGCAACAAGGTCAAGCTTGGCTTGCCGAAATGTCACAACGTTTACAAAAGCGTATTCCCGAAAAAACTTACCGCGAAGATTTTTTAAGATCGGTCTATTACGAAGCCACACGAGCTGGACTAGATCCGCAATTAGTATTGGGGCTAATTCAAGTAGAAAGTGGTTTCAAAAAATACGCGATTTCAAGTGTGGGCGCGCGTGGCTATATGCAGGTGATGCCGTTTTGGGTAAAAGCCATAGGCAATAAAGACCATAATTTATTTCATTTGCGCCTTAATCTGCGCTATGGCTGCACTATTTTAAGACATTATTTAGATATTGAACGGGGCGATTTATATCGTGCCTTAGGTCGTTATAATGGTAGTTTGGGCAAGCCGCAATATCCTAACTTGGTAGTTGGCGCATGGCGTAAACACTGGGATTATCAAAAAAGTTAATTTAGAATCTGAAGAAGTTTTTATCGTTATATTTCGCAAGTTTCAATATTGCTAAAGCACCTAACTATAAAAAACTGTTGCATCATGCGGCAAAATAGGCATAACATGCACCGTCAAACTGATTTTGGTTGGTGCGGCATATTCTCTGCATTAACTAAAGTTATTGGCAGTAATTCTCAGAAAACATTATTTTTATAAGAGTTTTACCTATTTTAAAGGGAGAAAAGTATGTCGAAGTTAACAGCTTTAGCAGTCAGTATTGCAGTTTTGGGTGGTGTTTGGGCTTTCTTAGCATTAAATCCGTTGGCGGGCGTGGCTTTGGTTTGGGTGGGTTTTATTGCATGGGGTTGTTATTTCCACACAGGAGGTGATACCGCAGCATTACAAAAAACCATCGCAGGAATGAGTTATGGTGCCGTTATTGCTGGCGTAGCTTTGTACCTAGTCAGTTCGGGAATGCTGGGGGGATTAGGCGCTTTGGCTGCACCAGTCATTATTGCAGTGACCGTTTTCTTTTTAGTGATTGTGGCAGGACAAAGCTTGCTT
>JBQTJZ010000201.1:0-2031 GCA_052386615.1 Methylophilaceae bacterium | reverse complement strand
TACGCTTGGTAAAGAATGGATCAAATATCTGTTCATACTCTTCTTCTGGAATGCCTATCCCATTATCGGCGATTTTTATTTCCACAAGTTGAGCAAGCTGATTTACCGATACCTCAATCTTACCGCCTTTGGGCAAAATCTGAATGGCATTTAACAACAGATTTAATAGCACCTGCATGATTTGCTCATGGTCACAATTGGCTGATACATTATTTTCGGCTGTCAAAATCAATTCAATCTTTTTTTTCTCAGATTGTACCAGTAGCATGGCAATCGCTTTTTTTGCAAGTTCTGAGATATTGGTAGATGAAAATTCTGGTAGACGTGGTCGCGCACTATCAATAAGCGTGGATACCAGCTTATTAAGTCGTTCAGTTTCCGAAGTAATAAAACCACACACTTCACGACCTTCTTGGGTAAGATTAGGCTCCCGTAAGAGCACTTGTGCAGACGAGCGCAAAATGCCTAAGGGCGTTCTTACTTCGTGGCTCATCGCGGCTGCCATTTCTCCGGCTACAGCAAGCTTGGCAGCACGAGTGAGCGCAATTTTAGATAACTCTAAATCTTCTAGCATTTTACTAAATGCATTAGACATATCACGAATTTCAGCGGGGCCACCTACTGGAGGTGTTGTTCTTGTTGGAGTATTAATCACGTTTTTTGTGAAACGTGTAAGTTTGCCAAGTGGTTGAGTAATCATTCTTGCAACGGGGAAGCCAATAAGTGCAGCAAGTATTACGCTACCTATCAGTAAGCCAATAAAAATTTTCGTCATCCGGCGCACTGGTGCCATTACCTCCGATTTATGCTGTGCGATTTCCAAACGCCATCCAAAAACAGTCAAATCTTGATATCCATTAACTAGCGCACTGACGCGAATATTCGTTTCTGAAAAGTCTTTTCCCCAGTTATTAGTGATTGCTAAAGGCAACTCCTGTGCGTCAAACAAAGCCGCTGCACTGCGTCCGGTGACTGCATCATCCAGCACATTTTGTATTTGTTGCCAATTAAACTCTACAACCAGTTTTGCTAATGGAAGCGCTTCTATGTTGTCAACAATTTGCGTTGAAATAGGAAGATGTCTGCTGAATTTTTTATTGATAGTAACCTTGGCTTGCGGCATTGCTACTATAAACCAGTCGGCGGAAGACACATATGGATCCCCAATCTTTTTATAATCGCTACTCGCAACGATTAGTCCTGAATTGTCCACCACATGTAAGTCTAAATACACGTCCCCATAGCTAGTTTTTAGTTCATACAAGAAATTGGAAAGCCGCTTGTCCACATCGCTAATTCGAACGTCCTGCATTATTTCTAGCTGACTCCAAGAAGCGACATTCTGCAAACGTTCGAATATCATGCGATCAATTTCACTCGCTGTTCCGTTCGCACGGTTTTGCATATCATGCCGAATTTCTACAGTCAGCGCATTTTTAGTTTCGTTAAAAGCTAAAACAGACATCAAAACAATAGGCAATAAACCGACTAGCAAGAATGCGGCAAGTAAAATTGTACTGATGGCTAGCGCAGGTTTTTTCATGGGCGGGTATAGTTTATGCTTTAATGGTTTTGGATTAATTGGCTAAATGGCTTAAAAATGGATAACACACTTATGAAGCAACCTTCATGCCCACTCAATTTAATAAAGCTATTGACGATCAGTGTAGCTTTCGGTTTAAGCCTATGCAAGCCAGCATTTGCAGAAGACTTAGCTGAAGGAGAAAATTTTTGGAATGATTTTAAGTTTGGGGGCTATTCTAGCGCGGGTATTACTTTACATTCTGATGGAGATACAGAAGCTGCACTAAACGAGATTAGCTTGATTTTAAGATGGGATGGCAATGGCCGCTTAGGATTTTTTTCTGAGCTAGAACTTGAAAAACCGCTTACTTGGCAAGAAGGTCAGCATTTGACAACGGATGAAGCCTATATTGATGTAGAGCGCTTGTATTTTGATTATAACCTGTCTGATAAAGCCAACATAAGAGCAGGTCGTTTTTTAACACCGGCGGGTCGCTGGAACCAGCT
>JBQTJZ010000200.1:0-9011 GCA_052386615.1 Methylophilaceae bacterium | reverse complement strand
GAAAATTTTGTTTAGAAAATTCATGCTATTTTTTGTGGCGTTTGCATTGGTTGCTTCACCGATTGCCTTGACGGCGGCGGAAAAAACAGGGAAGCGACTTTATACTAGTCAGAAAAAACATACGATTAAAGCTTCAAGCCGCTCCAAGGCATACTTGAAAAAAACAACCCTTAAGCAACGTAAAGCGCGCATGCAAAAACAACGTGCGATTGAGTTAGGTGAAAACTATGATGGCAGTGGCATGTTACAGCTTGCATCTAGCAAGGCACTCGTAATCAACCAGAACACAGGAGAAGTGGTTTATGCCAAAAATACCAATTTACCAAGTCCAATCGCTTCGATTACAAAATTAATGACTGCGATGGTTGTGCTGGATGCGGCGCAATCACTCGATGAGACTATTTATATTTCTGATCTAGATGTAGATCATGTGAAAGGTACTAGTTCAAGGTTGCCCGTTGGCGCTAGTCTCAATCGTGGCGATATGCTCCAGTTAGCGCTAATGGCATCAGAAAATCGTGCTGCATCTGCATTGGCAAGTAATTACCTTGGTGGGCAAGCTGCTTTTATAAAGGCGATGAACGCCAAAGCATTGTCGCTGGGACTGATGAATACACACTTTGCAGACCCAACTGGTTTAGAAAGTGCGAATATATCTACAGCAGAAGATTTGGTAAAGATGGTGCAAGCGGCTTACCAATACCCCGAGATTCGACTAGCAAGTACCAGTCCCTCGCATGAGGTGTATATCGACGGACGTGCTTCCTCTGTTAATTTTAATAATACCAATGGACTGGTGCGCACCGGTGATTGGGAAATTGGTTTGTCAAAAACAGGTTTTATTTCTGAGGCTGGGCGTTGTTTAGTCATGCAGGCTAAAATCGCCGGGGAGCCCATGATTATGGTGCTACTAGATTCTTCTGGTAAGTTAACCCGCATTGGCGATGCAAATCGTGTGCGTAAATGGATGGAATATAATATCGATATTAAAACTACAACTGGCCAAACCAATACCGGGGATCCTACTCTTGTGATGACAGGAAGTATTTCATAGGAACAGTCAAATAAAAAAAGCGACACAAGTCGCTTTTTTTATTTGTCATTTGGTGTTTACTCGCTTAGACGCCGTCTTTTTTGCAGCGGTATTTTTTGTAGTAGCTTTTTTAGTAGTCCTCTTTTTATTTGGCGTACCTTTGGCCTCTTTTTCTGTTAATAAACCAAGCGCTTCTTCAAGCGTTAATTCTTCAGGCGTAATACTTTTTGGCAAAGTCGCACGTATTTTAGCATGCTGTACATAGGGTCCGTAGCGGCCTGCATAAATCTCAACGCGACCTTCACCAGACGGATGTACACCTAAATCGGCAATAGGTGCCGGGCCGGAATGTGCTTGTGCCAGCAAAGTGACTGCTCCAGCCAAATCAATACTAAATACGCTATCATATTTAGGAATCGATTTGAATTTGCCGTCATGGTTTACATAAGGGCCAAAGCGCCCGATATTCGCCACGATTTTTTTGCCAGTTTCAGGGTGCTGTCCTAAATCGCGTGGTAATGAGAGCAACATGTGTGCAATATCAATATTGACATTGGCGATTGGCACTTCTTTAGGGATGCTCACCCGTTTAGGTTTCTTCTTATCACCTTCAATTGCTAACCCCACTTGTAAATATGGGCCATACGGGCCATTCATCAAGTAGATTTCTTTGTCTGTTGCTTCATCTTTGCCAATCACGACAGGGTCGCTACCTGCCTGCGCAGCGCCATTTACACTACGTTTGTAATCACATTTTGGTTCAGCGTTATAGCCGGTACAGCCTATAAAGCTACCATAGCGACTCAACTGTTTTTGCAACGGTCTACCACATTTAGGGCAGGCCTCATCCATCATTTCGTTGCCAGGACGATCAACGTCAGCCTTGCTCAACACCTGTTGATTAAAGCCTTGCCAAAACTCATCCATGAGGGGAATCCACTCACGCTCGCCGCTGGCAACATTGTCCAACGCATCTTCTAACTTGGCGGTAAAGTCGTAATCCACATAACGCGTGAAATGCTCGGTTAAAAATTTATTCACTACGCGACCGACATCGGTCGGGGTGAAGCGTTTTTTGTCCAGTAGCGCATATTCGCGGTCTTGTAGTGTGCTGATAATGCTGGCGTAGGTAGAGGGGCGACCAATACCGTATTCTTCTAGTGTTTTCACCAAACTTGCCTCGCTGTAACGCGGTGGTGGCTCGGTAAAGTGCTGCTCACCCACAATTTTTTCCACATCCAACACTTCGCCTGTTTCAAGGTGTGGCAATTTTGCTTCAGCATCTTCATCGGTGTCGTCTGTATCTTCTTTATAGACGGCGATAAATCCGGGGAAAATCAGCGTTTGGCCAGTGGCGCGGAATAAATTGGCATCAGAGCCTACGCTTAAATCAACACTTACCGCATCGAATTTGGCGGGCGACATCTGGCAAGCTAGGCTACGCTTCCAAATCATTTCATATAACTTAAATTGCTCGTCATTTAAATATTGGCGCAACTTGGCAGGCGTGCGAAATATATCTGTTGGGCGAATTGCCTCATGCGCTTCTTGTGCATTTTTGGCTTTGGTCTTGTACATAATCGGCGATTTTGGCAGATAATCTGCCTCAAAATTCTTTTTCACATACTCACGAATTTGCATCACCGCTTCAGCCGCCATGCTAAACGAATCGGTACGCATGTAAGTGATTAAGCCAACTGTGCCGCCGCCTACATCAATACCTTCGTACAATTGTTGTGCCACGCGCATTGCACGGCTGGTAGTAAAGCCTAGTTTGCGCACAGCTTCTTGTTGTAAGGTAGAGGTGGTGAAGGGCGCGGCAGGGCTACGGTTACGTTGTTTTTTCTCTACGCGTGAAACGGTGGTTTTACCCGCGCTAGCCAGCAGCAACTTGCCAACAATGTCAGCCTGCTGGTCGTGATTAATGATGCTAAATTGCTCGATTTTTTCCCCATTAAGTTGTATCAGTTTCGCATTAAAACTGTGCTTATGTTTAAGCGCATCAAGATGAATGCTCCAGTATTCTTGGCTGTTAAACGCCTCAATTTCAAGCTCGCGCTCTACAATCAAACGTAGTGCAGGGCTTTGTACGCGCCCGGCAGAAAGTCCGCGACGGATTTTTTTCCATAATAGTGGAGATAGATTAAAGCCCACCAAATAATCCAAAGCACGACGTGCTTGTTGTGCATTCACCAAATTCATGGCGATATCGCGCGGGTGCTCAATAGCGTGTTTAACCGCTGTTTGCGTAATTTCGTTAAACTCAACGCGTTTAAGCAGTTTATTTTTTAATAGTTTTTTTTCAGAAAGTATTTCAGCAATATGCCAAGAAATAGCCTCCCCCTCACGATCCGGGTCGGTGGCAAGATAGATAGAGTCGGCCAACTTAACCGCTCTGGCAATGGCATCCACATGCTTTGAATTACGCTCAATAATATCGTATTTCATCGCAAAACCATTCGCTGGATCCACAGCGCCATTTTTAGGAATTAAATCGCGCACATGGCCATAGGAAGCGAGCACTTCAAATTCGCTCCCAAGATATTTTTTCAGCGTTTTGGCTTTAGAGGGAGATTCAACAATCAATAATTTGGGCATGGATTAAGCTGGAAGTTAAGAGGTGTGAATAGAAATTGGCTAGATAATAACAAGCTATAGCGCAATTGCACAATACAGTGTTGAATAAACAGCAGAAAATTATGACGAGTTTCGGGTAAATTCAATACGTTTCCCGTCGTTGCTCACCATACTAAGAGCCGCGCCCTCATTAGCAATATCACCAAACAGCGGATCTTCATCCTCTAGCCTAGCCTGCGTTAAATTTGTCAAATCCTATAAATCAACATCTGCCAAATGCGATGGTTCTACATTCGTAATCGCACGAAAGATGTTATTAATGCGGCCCGGTTGCTCACGTTCCCAAGTCTGCAACATGTCTTTTACTTTTTGGCGCTGCAAGTTTTCTTGACTACCGCATAAATCGCACGGAATAATTGGAAACGCCATTTGTCGTGCGTAGCTGGCGATATCTTTTTCACTACAATACGCTAATGGACGAATGACGATATTTTGTTTGTCGTTAGTCGCTAGTTTTGGCGGCATTGCTTTTAATTTTGCCCCAAAAAACATGTTCAAAAATAAGGTTTCCACAATATCGTCACGATGATGTCCAAGCGCAATCTTGTTCGCTCCTAATTGTTTTGCTGTAGTGTAAATAATGCCCCGACGCAGGCGTGAACAAAGCGAGCAAGTGGTTTTGCCTTCGGGTATTTTTTCTTTCACCACAGAGTAAGTGTCCGCTTCTACAATACGGTAATCTATACTTAAGTTTTCAAAATAAGCAGGCAAAATATCTGCCGGAAAGTTGGGCTGCTTTTGGTCCAAATTCATGGCAATAAGCTTAAAGTTAATCGGCGCGCGCTCCTGCAAGGCCAGCAACATCATCAACATGGCATGGCTATCTTTACCACCGCTCATGCATACCAGCACCGTGTCGCCTTCCTCAATCATGTTGTAATCGCCAATGGCTTTGCCCGTTGAGGTAATCAGACTATTGCGTAAACGAATAAAATTACTGGAAGGATTGTCGGGTAAGTGTTTAATCATGCGCGTATTATAAAGAGAGAATAGTATTTTTAAGTGATTATATTTAAAAATGAAAAGGGCAAACCGAAGTTTGCCCTCTATATCGGTGAGCCATTTTTCAATGGACTCTTGTTGCCGATAGTCCCCACCATCGGAATACCTGATATATTTGTAGGCTACATCAATAACAAAAAAAGGGCAATAGTTATGCGTTATCGTGTCGGATTGGATGTGGGAACAGCTTCGTTGGGCGTTGCGGCATTTTCAATTGATGCGCAAAACGAGCCAGTTGATTTGGTTTGGTCGCATGTGAGGATCTTTGATGAACCCTTAGAAAAAAGCCAAGCTGGCTTAAAGTCCAAAAAGGCTGGTCGTCGTGCTGCGCGTATGCAACGCAGACAAATTGATAGGCGTTTAAGTCGAACCAAGCAAATTGCTGCATTGGCTTCTATACTAGGTTTTCAAATTGAACCATCCGTGGATAGCGGCGCAAGCCTTTTAGCAATACGTGCCAAAGCGGCCAAAGAGAAAATTAGCTTATCTGACCTTATTCGCGTATTTATTCGTTTAGGTAAACGGCGTGGGTATGGCGGCGTATTTAGGCCTAAAAAAGAAGGTGCAGTTTTAGGTGAAGTGGAAGGCGGCAGTAATGACCTAAACAAAGCAATGGCATTAGTTGCAGAATCACGCGGCGTAACTTCTATTACATTGGGTGAGTATTTGTATGAGCGCTGGCAACAAGGTTTGCCCACCAAATTAAAAATCAAAGAAAAGCGCGACAAAGAAGACGAGCTACAAAATCTTTATGCCTTGCGTAGCCATGTTGAAGTAGAGTTTGAAAAAATTTGGCAAACACAATCAGCATTCTATGCTCAACTAAACGCCCAAGATGATGGAAAAACTGTAAAAGAAAAATTCAAGCACGCAATTTTTTATCAACGCCCACTGAAAGCTGTGGGCGGCATGGTGGGGCAGTGCGGCTTAGAGCCAACGCTTGCACGCGCGCCACGCGCACAATTGGCTTTTCAGCGTTTTCGTATTGAAAAAACACTGGCGGATTTGCGCTGGGGCGCAGGTAAGCGAGCTGATAAGCTATCCTCTGCGCAACGTGCAGTGATTCGCCAATTGTGCGATGAAAAAGAAGTGGTGAAGTTTGAAGCGATTTACAAAGCATTAGAAGCCGCAGGTTGCCCAAGACCTGCAACTAAAAGTTTAAATTTAGAACGTTTGAGTCGCGATGAAATTCCTGGTAACAAAACTAACCATGTCTTTAATAAACTTGGTTTAAGCGAAGCTTGGCAAGATTTAGATGAGCGTACACAAATTCAAGTAATTAATTTTTTGTCAGATTTAGGTTCGCCTGAGCAGTTAGATGATCCACTTTGGCATACGCGTTTTGCAAAAATAGATGGCACACCACGCCAGTTGCCAGAAGCTTTTGTAGCGTTTATCAATGAGCTTAAGAAGCATGAAAAATTTGATCATTTAAGCAAAATCCAAGTAGGAACAGCCAAGTTCGATGGCGGTCGCGCCCCTTATTCAATTAAAGCACTAAGCAAAATAACGGAATGGCTAGATACACCTTGGTGGCCTGAAGACTGGGCTGACCAAGTGGATGGTGCTAAAAACGTTGATGAAGATGGTGCAATAAGAGCTTGCTACCGTGAGCAACTGCAAAAACAACGTGCTGTTACACTAAAGGACAAATTAGATGCACCACCTGTAACAGGTAATGCAGTGGTTGATGGGTCGTTGCGTCAAATACGTTACGTGATGAATCGCATGTTTCAAGAGTTAGGGGCACCGCCAGAGCAGATAGTGGTAGAAATGGCGCGTGAAATGAGCGTAGGTGTGAGTATGCGCAATGAGCGGGAAAGTGAAAACCTTAAAAATAGAAAGGCGCGTTTAGAGGCAGAAGAAGAGATACGTAAGCACGGAGTTACTGTCACGCCATCTCGAGTCAGACGTTATTTGTTATATGTTGAGCAAGGCAAGGGGCATTGTCCTTATTGCGATAACAAAATTACACTCTCATCAGCTTTAGACGGTGCAGAAACTGAATACGAACATATTCTGCCAAAATCGCTTACGCAAGTGGGTTTGAAGCGTAGTGAAATTGTATTGGCGCATCGCAGTTGCAATCAAGAGAAGGGCAATCGTACGCCATATCAAGCTTTTGGGCATAACGAAGAGCGTTGGCAAATCATTCAAATGCGTGCCAAGTTTTTTGCCGATAAAAGAGCATTTCGTAAAGCTAAATTATTGTTGTTAGAAGACTTTGAAAACGAAGTGCTTAATGATGATTCAATCGCGGGTTTTGCTGACCGTCAATTTCACCAAACTTCTTGGATAGCTAAAGAAGCTGCACAATGGTTGCAATCAGTTTGTAAAACACCTGTCTCAGTTTCGCGCGGTGAAATGACAGCGGGCTTACGCCGTAAATGGAAGCTAGAAACGGTGATTCCGCAAGCGCGGATTGATGAAGGCTTGCCAATTCTAGATGAAGAAGGTGCGGTGGTAACACCAGAAGACTTTGCGAAATATCGCGATGTGTGGGAAGGGCATAGAGTACTAGATAACCATGGCAAACTTGATAAAGCGCGCCATACAGACCGTAAGCTAGATAAACGCATCGACCATCGCCATCATTTGATTGATGCCATTACTATCGCGCTAACTTCACGCAGTTTGTTTGCCCAAATGGCACGGCAATATAAATCAGATTCTGAACGAGTAGCTATAAATGAAAAACCAAGGCTACGTATTGGTGAAGTTTTGCCGCTTAAAAATGTGCGTGATTTGGCTCTAAAAGTGGTGCGAAAGTGTCCGCTAAGTATTAAACCTGATAGATATCCAGATGGTGCAATGTTTAAGGACAATCCATACGGCAGGGCTTACAGCGAAAAAGATGATTGTTTTATGCTGACTAAACGTTCTAATCTGATTGATTTGGTGGTTGATTTAAAAGAAAAAAAAAGAAAAGACGGAGTACCTAAAAAAACAGTAGAGCAACAAGCAAGAGAAAACATTTTGTCTATTGTTAGCAATCAAATCCGTCAGATTGTTTTGACTGAGTTTGAAATACGCTTGAAAGATGGCAAAACAGTTGAAGAAGCAATGCGCGAACCAATTTATCAAAATTTGTATGGAAAAAAAATAGAGATTAAGAAGGTAGTATGTTTTTCTGTTTACTCAGCAGAAGAGGCTGCCCCGATAGAACATATAAATTATAAAAACCCCACAAAGTCATTTTTTAAGTATCTGAGAGATGATGGCTATGCTTGTATGGAAATAAGGAGCATTGAAAACGGCCAGATTGAACCTAGGCTGGTTGATGTGCAAGAAGGGATGCAACAAAAGAGTAAGAAAAAGCCGAAAAATGTTGAACGTTATTACAAAGGGGATGTTGTTGAGGACATAACTACAGGCCTTAAATACAGAATTAAGAAATTTGCAGCAAGTGATGGTAAAAACCCCCGCCCAACCATTATTACAGTTAGATGGACTGACAGTGCTGAGGATGTTGGTAAGGTTAAGCAAGCTGATGGAAGGTTGGACTTTTTTAATGAGCGGTTAATACAAATAAAACTAGTCACTCAAAATGTCTGAACACCGTATCTTACTGATAGAAAACCCAGCTTCATTATCTGTGGATTTGGGGCGCATTAAAATCAAGCGCGAGGGATTTGCAAATGCGTTTGTATTGCCGCGGGATATAGCGGTGCTGTGTTTGCATCATCACACCATACAAGTTTCGGTGCAGGCTTTACGCGCTTTGGCAGAGGCTGGTGCTAGTGTTATGGTGACGGATGAAATTCATCATCCATGTGCTTGGCTCTTGCCACAAGTAGGTAATGGTGATTTGGTAAGGCGCTTGCGTCAACAAATGGCATTGGATGTCACGTCTCAAAAAGATATTTTGTGGCAACAGCTTGTGCAAGCGCGACTCAATACACAAGCGGTTAATTTACGTGGATTAAACCGCAAAGGAGCTCTACGCTTAGAGCGCTTAGCTATTGAAGTGCAACTAGCAGACAGAACAAAATGTGAAGGCCAAGGTGCAAAGCATTATTGGACGTATTTGTTTGATGATTTTTCGAGGCAAAAACAAGGCGCAGAAGATGCTATCAATGCACGGCTTAATTTTGGGTATGCGGTATTGCGCTCGCAAATCGCAAGGTCTTTAGTGTTGGCCGGACTTAACCCCGCACTCGGTTTGGGTCATCACAGTATGGAAAACCCGTTTAATTTGGCAGATGATTTTATAGAACCCTACCGTTTTGTAGTTGAGCGATTTGTGGCAACTAGCGAAATCGGCCATACTTTTGATGGCCAAGCTCGTAGGCAGATATTGAGTTTTGTTGAGCTTGAAATCAAAATGAATGGTGCAGGT
>JBQTJZ010000199.1:0-2481 GCA_052386615.1 Methylophilaceae bacterium | reverse complement strand
ATAACTTGCGTAATCTGCCAGTAGTAAATAGTGATCGCCCTTGTTGAGCAGATTATCAACAATCGCTTGATATCGATACGGCTCTTCTACCGAGAAAAAGCCTGAAGCTATCATATCCAAAGCCAGTTTAAGCTCGCTATTGGTATTGTAGAAATCGCGCGGATTGTAGGCGTTGGCTTTGGTCTCAGCGACTTGTTGTGTAGTGAGCCCAAAAATAAAGATATTTTCCTCGCCCACTTCCTGCATAATTTCTACATTGGCGCCATCCAGCGTACCTATTGTCAATGCGCCATTCAGCGCCATTTTCATATTGCCGGTTCCGCTCGCCTCGGTGCCTGCGGTAGAAATCTGCTCAGACAAATCGCTACCTGGGAATAAAATTTCAGCAGCGGATACTTCGTAATTGGGGTAGTAGACCACTTTTAATTTCTCGCCTACCGCCGGGTCATTATTCACAATCGCCGCAACGTCGTTAATCAAGCGAATAATCAACTTGGCCATCCAATAGCCTGGTGCGGCTTTCCCGCCAAAAATCACGGTGCGCGGCACAACGTTTTTCTCACCATTGCGTATACGATTGTATAAAGTAATCACATGCATCACGTTAAGCAGTTGGCGCTTGTATTCGTGAATGCGTTTAATCTGTACATCAAACATGCTATTAATATTCACTTTAATACCGGTAAGCTTTTCAATTTTATTGGCTAAACGCAGTTTGTTAGCCTGCTTTACCGCTCTGAACGCTTTGCGAAAATCTTTATCATTGGCCAATGGTGTCAATTTGGTCAGTTGTGTTAAATCTTTCTGAAATCCATCGCCAATAGCTTTTGCAATTAAGCTGGTTAAGCTAGGATTTGCCTGATTTAGCCAACGGCGAGGCGTAATGCCGTTGGTTATATTGGTGAGTTTATTTGGGTAAATTTTATGGAAATCAGCAAATAAAGTGGTTTTCAATAATTCACTGTGCAATGCAGCAACCCCATTTACCGTATGGCTACCCACCACTGCCAGATGCGCCATGCGCACGCGGCGGCCATGCGTTTCATCAATAATAGAAACACGTTTCAACAAATCGGTATGCCCTGGAAAATGATGATTGACCATCTGTAAAAATTGGCTGTTAATCTCATAAATAATCTCTAAATGGCGCGGCAGTAAAGCCCCAAACAAATCGACCGACCATGTTTCGAGCGCCTCTGGCATAAGCGTATGATTGGTATAGGCGAAAATCTTATTGACTAGGCCCCAAGCAAAGTCCCAGTTAAGTCCGTGCACGTCTACCAGTTGGTACATCATCTCGGCAACCCCTATCGCTGGGTGCGTATCGTTAAGCTGAATTGCAATCTTGTTGGGTAATTCCGCCCAAGCAGCCTCTGTGTTAACCTCGCGCGTGGTAGTGAAACGACGCAAAATATCTTGAATAGACGCAGATACAAAAAAGTATTGCTGTTTCAGTCGCAATTCACGCCCGGAAGCTGAGGCATCGTTAGGATATAGTACTTTTGAGATGGTTTCAGACTCGTTACGTTCTTCCACCGCACCTTCATAATTACCATCGTTGAAATGACGCAAATCAAACTCGCGCGCAGCTTTAGCGGACCAAAGTCTGAGGTTATTCACGGTTTCGGTGCCATAGCCAGGTACGGGCATATCATATGCCATGGCAACGACATGCTCTGTATCCACCCAGTGGCTTTTGTGTCCTTGCAGAGTAGGTGCTTGAATTACTTTTCCATAAAACTGAATCGGGTAAGTAGCTTCTGGCCTTTGGAATTCCCACACATTACCGTAGCGCAACCAATTATCGGGGTTTTCCATTTGCTGGCCTTGCTCGATAGACTGCTTAAACATGCCATACTCATAGCGAATGCCATATCCGGCCGCTGGAATATCCATAGTTGCCATCGAATCTAAAAAACAAGCCGCTAACCGACCTAGGCCCCCATTACCCAGTGCTGCATCAGTTTCCATTTCTTCCACTTGCTCCAAATCGCGCCCTAATGCACCCAAACCTTCTCTTAACTCGTCTTTTATGCCCAAATTAAGTGCGGCATTACTCAACATGCGCCCAATCAAAAATTCCAGCGAAAGGTAATACACACGCTTTGGATCTTGTTCATAATAAGAAGAAGAAGTTTTAACCCAGCGTTCCACTACGTGATCTCGTACCGTATAGGCAGCAGTGTTGTACCAATCTCTGGGAGTGGCTACTAAGGCTGTTTTGAAGCTTGAAAAGATTAAATGATTTTGTAGCGCTTGCTTCACTGGCGTAAGTTTAGGCAACACGATGGTTTCTTTGATAACCTGATTCAGGGTATTTTTAGAAGTACTTGCTTGTTTTTTAGTGGCAGGTTTGATTGGTTTGGATAAAAGCATGGCGATTAACTTTCTTTAGGTTTCCAAGCATTTTAGCAAATACTGCGCCAAGAAAAATGACAACACTATAATAAAAACAAAAAAGCCCATTTTTACCTAGGCTTT